>QHZX01000083.1:1454-7069 GCA_003224835.1 Acidobacteriota bacterium
AGGGCGCAGAGATTCGGCCATCGGTATTTCGATCAGACTGACTGGTGCAATGCTTAGACCGAGACCAACTCGCCGTGTGCTTTCTTCACCAGTTTGCTTTCGTCTTCGCGCAACTCGGAAAGCTTTACGCGATAGATGTGCCGCGCCAGGCCTAGCTTCTTGAGCGTCCAGATTCCATACCAGTTGATATCGATTTCATACCAGCGAAGCCCGTGCCGTGCCGACACCGGATGCGCATGGTGATTGTTGTGCCAGCCTTCGCCGAAGGTGAGCAGCGCAACAAACCAGTTGTTAGTTGACATATCGCGAGTGCTGAAGCGGCGCGATCCCCAAGTGTGAGTCGCGGAATTGACCAGCCAGGTTGAGTGCAGCCCGACAACTGTCCGCATGAACAATCCCCACATCAGGAACGGCAGACCGCCGATTGCAAAAAGAAGAACACCGGAGAGAATCACTGGAACGTAATGGTATTTCGTGATCCAGATATGAAACTTGGATTTCGTGAGATCGGGAACATAGCGTGACAAGGTGCTGGTGTCCTGATGCAGGCTCTTGCCCATGAGAATCCATCCCATGTGGGCCCACCACTTGCCGTCGAGCGGAGTGTGGGGATCGCCTTCTTTATCCGAAAACTGATGATGAATGCGATGAGTTGCGACCCAGAAAATCGGTCCACCTTCAAGCGCCAGAGTTGCGCAAACCGTCAGGAAATATTCCACCCACTTCGGAGTCTTGTATCCGCGATGAGTGAGCAGGCGATGGTAGCCCATGCCGATGCCGAGGCTGCCAGAAACCCACCACAGGAAGCAAGCAACGAAAAACGCCTTCCAGGTAAAGAAGAACAACGCTGCAATTGCGCCGACGTGAAAGGCCCCCATAAAGATTGCAGTGATCCAATTGATTTTGTCGTCCTGCCGGTTGCGTTCAAGCGCTTCGATTTCCAAGTTGTTCTCCCGGGTTCGGTCGTTATTGGCCCTATCGGTAGATTAACCGCGCTCTTCAGTCACGGCTGTAATACTTGTGTAATAGCAGGAGGTGGAGAGTTACGTAGGTAACGGGCAGCGGCTTAGGAATTGAGAATACCTGCCACCCGGCATCCATGGCTGCTCAAAGATTAACGGAAGGCTCCGGAGAAAAGAACAGGGGTGTCACGGCCGAACCGTACTTTCCTAACGCTGTTTGTCATTGCGCGCTGCTGAGGGAATTCTCCGCAGCGGGGGAGGCCAGCTCCGCGGGAGTGTCAAACAAATATAAGTGACGTAGCTTGGAGACGTTCTTGAATGAAGCGACGGCCTCGCTGGTGACCCTTGTCCCGCTCAGATTCAAGTACGTAAGTTGCGAAAGTGAGGAAAGCTTTCCAAGAGTCCGGCCGGTCACGGCTGTACCTTCCAGATGAAGCGCGCGCAGATGCTTAAATTGGCTCAACGTCTCCAGGCTCGCATCGGTGATGGCCGTGCGCCCAAGCTCCGCTTCCACAATAAATGGCGCGAAACGCTCGAATTTCGCAAGCTGCGCATCATCGAAGCTGCCGGCAACGTCGACTGTGCGGAGGATAAGCCCGTCCGACGGAGTTGCAGATACCGCCACCAGCTTTGCCCCTTGCGACTGCTGCATCTGGCGAATGTCGCCAATCAACGCGCTATAGTCGTCGACCGGTGGCAGCGCTTGCTCTCGGTCTTCTTCAATAAAGATTCCTGGGACGCTGACCGTTTCCGCAGAGGCGCCGGCCAGTACCCAAGCGTGGATCCTCGCAATCTCATCGGGCGTTAACGGCGGCCGGCCCTCAGCAGGCATGAAGTGCGGGTCCTTCGGTGGAAGCGTCACCTTTTGCAGCAGAATGCTGCGGTCGGGATTGCGAGGAGCGATCACGGCGCCATCTTTGCCGCCCGCCATCAAAGCCTCATAAGAATCGAGCCTCAGCCCTCCCTGTTCTTTGCTCGTGCCGTGGCACGCAACACACTTCGTGTCGAGCACTGGATAGATATGCCGCGCGAAGAAAGACTCTGGATGCGCAACCACTGCACTTGGAGCAAGAACTCGTTTCATGGGAGCGGGCATATAACGGGTCAAATAGTCGCTTCCATGCGCAATCGAGCCGCCTTGATGTGCCGTCCATGCGAGCGTAAGCAGAGTCCCGACGAGCAGCGTGGGATAAGCGCGCGGCAAGGTGCCAGCACCCCATGAGAAGCGGACAATATTGCACAACAGCAATTCGAGTGTAAGCACGACACCGCCGCGCATGTGCCGCGTCACAGTGCCTCCCATCTCGCCGCTGCCATATGCCAACAAAAATCCAAAGAAAATCGAGATAACGCAAGTTGCGAGCGCGATCTGCAGAACGAAACCTGCCGCTTCACGCAGGGCCGGCCGTCTCGCACCAGCTAACTCAAGCAGGGGCAAAAGCAAAATCAATCCGATTGGGAGGTGCACCACAAGAGGGTGGAAACGTCCGAGAAATTGAAGCCAGTCTCCGTGCGACCGTCCGTCCAGAAGAAAGAACCGAGACGGCAGGAATACAACCACGATGCCTGCAGTGATCGCGCCAACCCACGCGATAGGAATCCGGCGCATTCTCTGCTGTAAATCGCGGAGGGTTCCCGCGGCTCCCGCAATCACGCCAACAATCCTTGCACCACAGATGCCGGCACAGGGCTTGTCAGTTTTTGATCAAGGCCTTGGAATCGATATGTGAATTTATCGTGATTGATGCCAAGGCAATGAAGGATCGTGGCATTGAAGTCGCGCACGTGTACCGGATCCTTTACAACGTTGTAGCTGTACTCATCGGTTTCACCATAAGTGATCCCGGGCCGTACACCTGCTCCGGTCATCCAGGTTGTGAAGCAGCGGGGATGATGGTCACGGCCATAATTATCCTGACTCAACCCGCCTTGACTGTATACCGTGCGTCCAAACTCGCCCGCCCAGATGACCAGCGTGTCGTCGAGCAGCCCCCGGCGCTTCAGGTCTGTAACCAACGCATAGCAGCCGCGGTCTGTCTCCTGACATAACACGGGTAACATGCCGACGACATTATCGTGAACATCCCAACCTCGCTTGTAAATCTGAGTGAAGCGCACACCGCGTTCGGCCATTCTGCGCGCGAGCAGGCAGTTGTACGCGAATGTCCCGGGCTCCTTTGCATCGGGACCGTAAAGATCCCAGGTTGATTGAGGCTCCTTACTGAGGTCGGTCAGTTCCGGGACTGAAGACTGCATCCGAAACGCCATCTCGTACTGAGCGATGCGCGAGTTGGTCTCGGGATCGCCAACGTCGGCAAGCGTCTGGCGATTGATTTCTTCGACGGCATCGAGCATCTTGCGGCGCACATTGCGATCGACTCCTGCGGGATCATCGAGATAAAGCACCGGGTCACCTGCGGAACGAAGGCCAACACCTGAGAATTCCGACGATAGAAAACCGCTGCTCCACAAACGCGACGAAACCGGCTGATTGTTCTCCTTTGGATTCGTCTTCGTCTGAAGAACGATGAACGTTGGCAAATTATCGTTCATGCTTCCAAGGCCGTACGCCAGCCAGGCTCCGAGGCATGGCTTACCTGCATTCATGTTCCCTGTATTGATGAGCATGATCGCCGGCTCATGGTTGATGGCATCCGTATTGGTTGACTTAATTATGGTGAGATCGTCCACCATGCGCGCAGTGTAAGGAAGCAGGTTACTCACCCAGGTTCCGGTTTGGCCATGCTGACCAAATGGCCAGTGAGTGGGCGCGATGGGGAAACGCGCCTGACCAGCTGTCATGCCCGTGAGTTGCTGGTTGCCACGAACCGAGTCAGGCATGTCCTTGTCGTACTCCGCTGCGAGGTTCGGCTTATAGTCCAACAAATCCATTTGTGGCGGAGCGCCGGACATAAACAGATAAATCGCGCGCTTAGCTTTTGGTGCGAAATGGGGAAGCCCAAGGCTGTTGCGCCCGGGCGCTGAAAATACCTTCCCATCTGCCGCAAACGCGATGCCACGCGGTATTGCTTCTCCGAAAAGGCTCGCCAATGCAGCCCATCCCAGCACTTTCCCGGAGCGCCCAAGAAAGCGACGCCGCGTCTCGCACGCCGACCACTCCCTTTTCAGGTCACCGGAAATGGATAGGTCCATTGGGCTTGTCTGATCTTCGCAATCGCTGCAGAATCGATGCTGTTTCATATAAATACCCGCTACTTATTTACAGTCTCATCCAGGTTTAGCATCTCGCTCGCGACCATCGTCCACGCAGCCAACTCGGCCTCCGGAATAGATGCATCCCGCTTGCTCTCTCCTATCTTGACGAGTGAACGCGCACTTTTAGGATCGGCTGCGTAGTGTTTCCGCATTTCGTTGAATGATTCCTCTAGAACTGTTTCCATTCTCGCGGGCGCGTCATGTGCCAGCAGAATCTGACTCATGAATTTGATTCGCTGTTCTGGACGCGGCCCCGACTCGTGAATAACGCGTTGGGCCAGGGCTCGAGCCGCCTCCACCCATTGCACATCGTTCATCGTCACCAGCGCCTGCAGCGGAGTATCTGTTCGCTGCCGCCTCGTACAGACCACGTCGCGCACGGGAGCGTCAAACGCATCCATGTTGGCGGGTGGCGCCATGCGCTTCAGGTATGTGTACATGCTGCGCCGGTGAAGCGAATCGCCGTGATCCTGCACGTAATGCAATGTATCACTCGTGGGGTAACTTACCTGCTCCCAGATGTTGGGCGGCTGGTAGGGCTTTACGCTCGGACCGCCTACCTTCTTCACGAGTAGCCCACCGGCCTCAAGCGCGATGTCGCGCAGCATTTCCGCGTCCATCCGGAATCGTGGCCCACGAGACAACAACAGGTTTCTCGGATCTTTCGCAAGTTGCTGCGGGTTCGATTTCGAGCTTTGCCGGTACGCAGCCGACATGATCATGAGCTTGTACATATGCTTCACATCCCATCCGCTCTCGCGGAACTCAACCGCGAGCCAGTCGAGTAATTCAGGATGCGTCGGCCGTTGCCCCATGATGCCGAAATCTTCCGTTGTCTCTACCAGGCCAGTGCCGAAAAGTTCGTACCACATTCGATTCACGGTGACTCGTGCAGTGAGCGGGTTTGCCGGGCTCACTGTCCACTTGGCTAACGCGAGCCGATTGCGGGGTTGGTTCGGAGGCAATGGCGGCAGGAAATGAGGCGTGTTGGCAGCAACTCGCTCCGTCCGGGCCGTATACATTCCGCGCGTCAGCACGTGCGCATATGCGGCAGATGCCTTTTCCCACGAGACCAGAGTCAGGTCCCCGCCGGCGGAGAGCCGATCCAGTTGCGTATCGAGCGGAGCAATCTCGCGCTGAACCTTCCGGTAAGTGGGATCGACGTCATTGAGGTAGAACTCGCTCACCACGTGCCATTGATCCGTGGACCATTGCTCTGCCGGATGCTGCGTAATCTCGGCTACATAGTCCTCGAATGGAAGCCGCCTGACTTCGCCTGGGGTTAGAGCCCGTGCGTAAAGCCGGATGTCCTGGTAACGGGCCTCTTTGGCCGGGTGCTCATCGGGATTGCGCCACCCGAGTTGCAATGGAGCTTTGGTGCGGATCGTCGCACCCGCAAGATTGTCTTTGAGCACACGAGTGGCAACCGGTGCGCCA
>QHZX01000084.1 GCA_003224835.1 Acidobacteriota bacterium
GGTGTGGATAAGAAATTCGCTCTGCTTCCGGATGACACTACGTTGCTGGCTGATGGCGCTGATTCAACGCGAGTGGTTCTACGCGTCACAGATGAGTTTGATCGGATTCGGCCATTCGCGGATGATTCCATTCGGTTTGAAATTCAAGGCCCAGGCGAAATCGTCGGTGACAATCCGTTTTCGCTGATTGGTGGCACCGGTGCCGTGTGGATTCGCGCCAAGGAACAGCCGGGGAAAGTACGGCTAACTGCAATTCATCCGCAGCTCGGAAGTCAGACGGTGGAATTTGAATTGAGCGCCTCGCCGGCAGAGAAGATCTAATCTGGCGTTGGAGCTAGGCAGGTGTAGTTACATCCTGGATGGATTTATCAAAGATACGCGGTGGTCGCGAAGAAAGCGCTCACGATGCGCAACGTCTCTAAACGCTTCCGTTCCGCCAGCGCGAGTAACAGAAAGGGCTCCGGCCAGATTTCCGGCTGAAAGGCAAGCCTGCACATCTGAGCCCTTCAAATATTCGTGCAGAAATCCCGCATCGAAACTATCACCGGCACCTACCGGGTCAACTACTTCGATTCGCAGCGCTGGGCTGGACCACTGCTCTTCGCCTCGAAGGGCGAGGGCGCCTTCCGCACCAAGTTTCACGATGACGAGCGGAACGGCTTGCGCCAGTTCTTTCGCAGCAGCTTGAGCATTTGCAGTTTTCGTAAGCAGCATTGCCTCACGCGCGTTGGGCAGGAAAATGTCAACATATTTAAGGGCCTCGCGAATTCCTCCATCCCAGTGGCCATCGGGATCGTCATTGCAATCGAGCGAAGTGGTCAGACCTGCGGATTTAAGTTTTTTCAGCAGCTCCGGCACGCTCGGCCGCAAGCCCCGCTGCAGATAGAAAGAAGAAAGATGGAAGTGTCTCGCCGAGGCAAGATAATCCAAATCTAAATTTTCAATTCGCAGATCGAATATCGTACCCGAATAGGTGAGCATGTTTCGCCACGATGTCCGCTGCATGATCACCGTGAGACCAGTTTTTCTTCCTGGCAAAACCGAGACTTTGCCCACATCTACCCGGGCGGCAGAGAGACGCGCGAGTGCGAGTTCTCCGAATGAATCGTCACCAATGCAAGCAAGGAATCCGACTCGACTGCCGAGCGAAGCCAGGTTGTGCGCCACGATTGCCGACGAACTCCCCAACGTGAGGCTTAAATCAGATGCCAGCAGTTCGCGTTCTCGCGGAATCTCTTCGGGGACGCCGTAGAGAATTAAGTCCAGGTTCAGCTCACCCGCAATCGTCACATCGAAACGGGCCATGCACTCTCCTGTGAAATCTGGGTAGGCGATTTCGCCAAAAAAAGGTTATTTCAATCGGAGCAGGCCGAATCGCTCTGGCGCATGAAACGAGTTTCCCATGACCGGCTGCCAGGCGATCTCTTTTGAATCATTAGGGGGTCCTTCAGTGCGATACAAGTTCACTCGGAACGTGTTTCCTGGCGCGGGAGGCCGTGTATCAATGGATTTGAACGGAATCTTCATCGCCATATACCAAACATGTCTCTGACTATCTATGCGTGTCGAGTGTTCAAAGCCGGAATTCCACGACCATCCGTCTTCGTGGTGAGGCCGGTTAAGATCGATGTCCAGGTCGACCCATTCATTTTGGGGCGAGACTTCAAATTCTTTGTAACGTTTGATGTTCTTGAAATCTGAACCGATGAAAAGCTCGGCCACATTCCAATTCCACAGTTGGTTGGTTTCATGAACCGGGTCCGGCGATGGTTTCAGGTAGAGATTTTTGTAAGGACAGATATAAAGAAAATAGAGATTATCGTGGCTCCAGCGGGTACGAATTTCGGTGCGATATTCGGGAAGAGGGTGGCCGCTGGTATCGACCTCTGCGTAGATTTTTTTTGAGGCAATCCAGAAGGGAGAGGTTGGGCTGGTGTTCAGAGCGACATCATGGTCAACGTGAACGCTGTCTATAACTGCTCTTTCTTGTGCTTGGCATTTCGTCACGAGAACGCTGAAAAATAGCAGTGAGCAGAGAAACGTCACGAAGGCGCTTGTGAAAATTCGTGGGATCATAGATTGAGCTAACTCTTATTGAGATGCCGCCGCTTCCCGCGCCAGATGGTATGAAAGCAAGCGGTCCGGCAACAAAAAAGTGTCCCGGAATAGCTGCTGCGCTTGTTGTTCGCGGCCCAGCGCACGATTCAGCATTCCGCTGTTGTACATCCACCAACTGCTATCGGATATTGCCCTTGCCTGTTCCAGTGCGGTTTGAAGCCGTGAATTCCATTGGCTCTGGTCAAATCCGGGTAGTTGCTTAGCGGCCAACCACGCCCACGCAATTTCAGCAGCGTAAGATTTCGCAGCCGCATTTTCGAAATGCTTGCGAGCTTCATCCCGCTTGCCACATTGCGAATCCACTTGCCCGAGCAAATAATTTGTCCGAGCAGAGTTGAGAAATGGTTCTAAGCCATCCTTGGTAAAGGCAATATCTTGAACCGGCGAGCCCATGCTATTAGCAATCGAAATGGCCGCCTGACAGTGGTTATTCTTCGCGTGATCGAGAACTCGCTGCAGCTGCAGTTCCACCCAGACCTGGCGCACATTGGTGCCGCCTTCCTCGCGCGGAAAGAATCGATTGCGGAATAAAGCAGTGGCGCGATTGAAATCTCCGGATTCGGCAAGGTTTAGAGCCAATTCAAAAACGACCTCATTCGGCATTTGCGACGGCTCGGGATATAGCTCAAGCGCCTGGACGCGCTCCTTGCTCGGATGTTTTAAAACACTGAGAGCTTGATCAGCGCCAAGGTAAACCGCTTCGTTCCGCTGGTCATTGTGAATGCCCTCGCGAAAAGCTTCGAGCGCAGCGTCCGGATCATTCTTTACGCGCAGCAGGGCGAGCCCGATGCTGGCATCAAGAACCGGAATCTTTGGATTCAACGTGCGCGCCTGATGCCACTCCGCAAGAGCTTCGTCAGTCAGTCCGCGTGAGAAGTAAAGAGTGCCGAGCAGATAGTGGGCGTTTGCGTCGGAAGTGTTTGCCTGCGTGGCCCCGCGCAACACAATCAGATCCTCGGCGCTGCTGGGGAAAACATAGTCCGTGGGGAGAGTTGCGGCAACTTTACTGTCCGCCACGCCAGAGTCACCCAATTTCGTACGGCAATACGCGCGATAGTACGCCAGCATGGGATCGTGCACCGGGGAGATCGCGCCTGGCTCACTTTGATCGGGCACTGGATCAGGGTACGAAAACGAAAGCACATCAAGCGCAGAGCGATATAAGCCGAGGCGCATGTACTCGGCCGCGATATTCAGGATTCGGCTATCGTCATTCGCGAGTTGCTGTGGGTCAGCGGTTCCAAGTTCGTGGCGAATGAAATTGCTAAGCGGCGCGCGCCGCTGCCACTCTTGCGCCAGTTCATGCGCTTGCTGCTTCATCCCCAGCGCTTCTTGAATTGCTACCAATTCCTCAGCGGCGCGCACGTCCTTGGGAGTCGATTGCAGCGCATTCGTAAGATACAGCCGGGCATGATCTAAGGTTTGCCCTCGCGCCGACAACTCCGCCAAACGAATTGCGGCCGCGGCTCGCCATTGAGGCAGGCGATATGCAATTTCGAAAGCAGTGCGTGCTTTTTCCGGAACTTCGAGCCCTTCATACGCAACGCCGAGATAATACGCGGTCTCGGCATCAGTGGTGTTGCGGCCCAGTACCGGTTCCAGAAAGCTGACGGCGTCCCGGTAATGAAAGAGTATGGCTGACAGCCTGCCCGCTGCTTTTAGTGCCGCATCACTGTTAGCATGCTTTTTTAGCAGATCGGAATACGTCTGCATCGCCAGTAAAGGATTGCCATTGAGCTCCTGCGTTTCGCCGAGTTGAATCCAGTCATCCTCGGCCCGGCTTTCGGCCGGAGGAACGTGGTACGAGGGTTGGGGTCCAACTTTAATTTCCGCGGCTGGCGTCCAGTCGTACCCGCCTTCGGTTTGCTGGATCACCACTGCGCCGGTGCGGTCGCGAATAGCCACCGTGTATTTCCGGTCCCCATTCGCCAAGGTAATCTCGCGAGACCATGTACTCTCCGGGACCAGATCAACTTGTCCACTCCAGACCTGCGTGTTGCCGTCAGAAACGGAAACTGTCGCGGCGGAAAGCGGTTGGTTGGCATTAAAGCCGACGATTAAAGCAGATCCTTGTCTCTTCAAAGCCAGAACGCCAGATAAGTTTGCTCGGGAGATGCCGCCAATGCCGCGTGCCGGCATCCAGTATTCGGAGAAGTTGATCGTCTGCCGCGGTTGAAGAAATGCATAGGTCTCCTGATTTCGAAAGAGACCGGCTTGCACTTCCGCATAAGCGCTGTCGTTATCGGAAAGAGCTTTCCGCCAATCGAGTCCGTCTGCATCGACTCCCCAGGACCATATTTTCTTGGCTGGCAATTCGTCATAATTCGCGAAGTGCACCGTCCCGGATTTGGTGTGTGGATTCCACACGCCCATAAAGGGCTCCCGGCTTCCGTGCACAAACCATGACACCGGGCCGCCCGTCTGGTTGCGAATAATGCTTAAGTCGCGCCCGCTGGAATCAACCGGCCAGGGTTGCACTTCTGTGAATCCGTGGCTGGCAACAAAGCGCATGGGATATTCGACGTGTGAATCGTCCCAAACCTGAACTCCGGCATTGTTCCACCAGTAGAAGCGATGGCGGACGTCACTGCGGTTGCTGAGCGTTACGCGCTGTTCCAAGACGGTAGATTTCGGACGCAGCACCATCTCAACGTTCCACTCCATTCCGTAAACGCGGTCCACGTTTCCGACCGTGACAGACGCGCTGCCATCCGGGTTCTGCGCGAAGGCGAAATTAATCGGAGAAAGCGACATCCAGTTATGAGACACCGGAAAGTTATACTCGACGCCAAAGGCGGCCCAGGCTCCGCGATATCCGATGTTCGCCTTCTTAATCGAAGGATTGGCGTAGAACATCGGCAGGCCGTTGATCTTGTCTATGCAGGTGTAAAGGTGACCACCGAGATCCGGCAGAATAGAGCACTTCAAATATTCATTTTCGAGAAAAATAGCGCGCCATTGATGGTCGGTGCGGCGGGCGGTCAGATTGGTCCGCAGAGTGTAGGGATAGTTAAACCGCGTAGTCGCGAATTGATCAAATGGCGGATTCGGGTCAGGTGGGCCTTCGTCATAGGTCGGGAGTGGGAGGGTCCCCTGCCAGACTCGCACTTGCGCGCTCGACGGCAGTGCCAAAGCCGAGAACAGTGCCAGCGCCGAAACATACCGAGCAAGATTTTTCAT
>QHZX01000538.1 GCA_003224835.1 Acidobacteriota bacterium
CGAATACAATCTGAGCGACTTCCGGAATGCCGGTAATCCAGGAATAGCAAATTAGTTGCGGATCGAGAGCCAAGAGCCCCTCTGGCTCCTCCGGGTAGCGGCAGGAACTGGTTTTCCATTCGAGCAGGCAGCTCTGGCCATCGAGTCGTCCCATGGCGTCGATATAGGCAACAAAATCATTCTCTGCAGCGAGCGCGCGCGTGAACTTGATCTGCAGATTACGGTGAGGCTCGGGAACATGGATGCGATCATCTTGGCAAAGCCGTTCGAGTAGTTGAATGCCTTGACGCAGCATTCGATCCCAGCTGTCGCGCTGCCCGTAATGTAGCGTGTCATTCTTATGACTGGCCCATTCCCGATATAAGGCCAGTCCCGGGTCTTCGCGCCTGAAGTAGGCGGCCAAAGCCTGCTCAAAGGCGCGACCGAATAGCATCGCTGCTCGGGTGTCTTTCTCCTGCCAGCCGTCAATATATCGGTGGCGGTACCGACGCGGACAGCTGAGATATTGACTGATTTGGGTGTAGCTGTAATTCATGAGCTTGCCCCGCTGCCCATTGCGTCATCGTGAACTCCGCGGATGAGCTCCTGCCATTGGCTGCTGGGGGCGAAACCCTCTAGGGCGAGAACACAAGTTCCGTTGAGCACAGTGCGTGTGGTCTTGACTACCCCGGAGAGCCCAATCAGACGCTTCTCGTCAATTTCGTCGCGTTCCAGCAGTTCAGCGTCGTAACCGAAGTCGCGCAGAAACCAGTTCAACTTCCACAGCGTTTTTGGCGTGCAGTAAAGGCGGGCGCTAAAGCGGTGGCCGGCCAGCGATTTGGGCTCGAGCAACTTGAATAACAGGAGGTAAGAAGGTTTTTGCCCCTGGCGGCAGTACTGAACGCGCTCAACTCGAGCCAGAAAGAATCCATGCGCCAACCCGTTTTCTGTCGATCCATTTGCGTGGGCTATGCCGGGGAAGTAACGTTTCATGCTGCGCCTCGTTCCGCCCGCGAATAGCTATTTAATTGGCACAGCAGGGCATTGCGGTCTTTTTCCGCCCAATCAGCCAGATGGGCTACGAAATTCTCAACCTGCTCCCGCGTCGCGTCTCGTAGGACCTTCACGCCACAAAAATCGGTCGCATACGACTTCACGAGAGCAGCATCGAGTTGGTGTTGGCGAATTAATTGGCAGAGGCGATCGCGGACCGTACGACCGCCAAAATTTCCATTTCCGTTGACAGCCTGCGACGGTTTTTTGGCGTTGGACGGCGATGTGCATTGGCCGGCGAAAGACCCCACCTCCTCAACCGAGCAGATGCCGATGCCGTAAGCCTTCCGCAGGGCGCGGTTTACTGCACGAGTTTCGGCCTTGAAGATTTAAACACTGTGGCTTTGATTACCCAGCGTGAACTAGCTGGATCGGATGATTTCCGGATTATTTGCGTGTGAATTCCAAAACAGCCGTATCGCTGCGCGAGGCGTAATAGACCAACGTGATTCACGTACCAAGTATTTCCAAAGCAGAGGATTTCGCCTGAGATCAGCGAGAGCCCAGTTCTCTCAACGAGCTCTCTTAACGATCTGAGCGCAGCTTGCGAGAAGTCGCGATGTAGTGACTTTGCAAATCTGATCTCGCGTGAGAGATTAGTTTTGCCAGCGCTACTAGTTGGACCATGTATATGCACATGGGAATTATATATGCATATATGAATTAGATCAACAATGACTAATACAAGAAAAATAGTCGTCAATTGGGAGGCAGTCGGTCGTCGAGTGCGAGAGCTGCGTGGATTTGAGACTAGTCAATCGGATTTTGCCGCTGAAATTGGGATTAGCCAAGGTCAGCTTTCGAGATACGAAAAGGGCGCTAGCGAAATCGGAACGGAGGTGCTACTCCGATTGGCCCAAAAAGCGGGAAGAAGTATAGAGTGGTTTCTCACCGGGAAAGATGCAGCTCGACTAAAGGAGTAACGTTGGCGCCTTCCTGGTTGTCTTTGTTCCAGCCGTCCAGCCCGGGATATTGCCGACGAAATGCGTGCGGCCGGGTGCGCGCAGGAAACGCAAGCCGGCGCAGAACCAAGGTCGGGGGCGGTGGCACACTCGCTGCATGCCGCAAAAAGCGACTCAGTTATGCGAACCTCAAAAAGTATTCTTGCGTTATTCGTCGTCATTTAATAGTATGAAGTTTGCTGGCGCGCTCGGCAGGAACGTGTGTCTCGTAAACTCTATCCTCCTAGTAAAGATCGTCCCACCTTAAAGTAAGTATCGATAGACCTAATCTTCTGGCCCCTGTGAACTGATTCACAACCACAGATTTAGGGTGCTGGTTTGAAAGGAGTATTCGTGGTCCCGATTCCTCCCTACTCAACATCGAAATGGCTTGCCGCAAATTCTCCCCCGGCTGTAACGCCAGAGCAGCGTAAACCGGTTGCCAAGGCAACTCCCGACCGCCACGGGTTGCTTGGAACAACTTCCGCTCTGGATAATGTCACACGACCACTCAGAGATATGAGGGGCGCAACCTTGCCCACTTCTTCCGGCCGAACGTGCATAAAGACGTTCGGCCAAGCGCTTCCTGGAGTATTGATCGAATCGGTAATCAATCCGCAGGATTCCAGCCAATTGTGCTTTTGCGTTAAGGATTCTAAGGGAGTTGGAATTCACGGGTTCTTTGAACTCGGTGAGGATCGCTATGTTCCGCAACCTGTCGGTTCCGGTCTCGAGAGCGCCACACGATTTCCGTGCGGGGTTAGCCCTGTCGGCAAGGCAGGGCAACTGGTTGACGAGATGAAGCAGGTGTTTTCCAAATTCACGGATACCGATTGTCGAACGGCCAGCGTTCTGATCGCGTTCGCGCTATCGACGTGGTTCATTGACTGCTTTGAAATTGCACCGGT
>QHZX01000085.1 GCA_003224835.1 Acidobacteriota bacterium
CCCTACTATCTCGACTGGCTGGCGCATCCGGATTATGACGACTACTGGAAGCAGTGGTCGGTCGAGGAACATTTTTCAGATATCACGGTGCCCATGCTGCAGGTCGGGGCGTGGTATGACATTTTCAACGGCGGCACGCTGCGTGATTACATGGGCGCTAAAGCTCATGGAGCGACTGAGGCCGCGCGCACCCAACAGCATTTACTGATTGAAATTGGG
>QHZX01000086.1 GCA_003224835.1 Acidobacteriota bacterium
GAGGTCACGGGTCCCGTTACGGCTACGCTCTACGTCAAATCGTCAGCTGTGGATACCGACTTCACGGCGAAGTTGGTTGACGTTGCATCGGATGGTTTTGCGCAAGATTTGACCGAAGGTATTCTGCGCATGCGCTACCGCGATTCGCAGGAACATGCAAATCTGATGAATCCGGGGCAGGTTTACCAGATTTCGGTCGACTTGTGGGGTACGAGCAATGTGTTTCTCCGTGGGCATTCGCTGCGTCTGGAAATTGCAAGCAGCAATTTTCCTCGGTTCGATCGCAATCTGAACACCGGCGAAGAGGTTAAATTCGCGAGGCATTATGTTTCCGCGACGAACAGCATTTTGCACGACACGCAACATCCGTCGGCACTGGTCCTTCCAGTGATGCCGAAGTAATTCGGGAGGATTTGCCAGCAAGTTTGCTTGCCAGTCCAAATTCAACTGAGGTAGCGCATGAGTTGGGCCAGCAAGTTGTCCAATCCTTATCGAATTGATCATGGCCGGAAGTTTCGGTTGAAAGACTTTGATCCGGCCGATACGGGAGATTTCCATTCCAAAGAGCACGCCCAGGAGTTGCTGGACAAGGGCATCGCCGAAATGCGTGAACTGCATGGCAAGCTGTACGCGCAGAGCGAGTGGGCCGTGTTGATTATCTTGCAGGGTATAGATGCAGCGGGCAAGGATGGCCTGATCAAGCATGTAATGTCGGGCCTGAATCCGCAGGGCTGCGAAGTGCATTCCTTCAAGCAACCTTCACTGGAGGAACTAAACCACGATTTCATGTGGCGGGCGAATCGACGGTTGCCTGAGCGCGGGCATATCGGAATCTTCAACCGCTCTTATTACGAGGAGGTGCTGGTGGTGCGCGTCCATCCTGAGCTCCTGAAAAATGAGCGCATTCCGGAAGAGCTGATAGAGAAGGATGTCTGGCAGGAGCGGTTTGAGGATATCAGCAACTCTGAGCGGCATCTCACGCGCAACGGAATTGTGGTCCGGAAGTTCTTTTTGAACCTTTCGAAAAAAGAACAGAAGAAGCGTTTCCTTGAGAGGCTGGACAATCCGGAAAAGAATTGGAAGTTCTCCGCCGCGGACTCTCGCGAACGCGAATGCTGGGACGATTACATGAACGCTTACGAGGAGATGATTGCGGAGACATCAAAGGAGCACGTGCCCTGGTACGTGGTCCCGGCGGACAATAAATGGTATACCCGGCTGGTAGTTGCGGCAGCGATTGTGGATACGCTGGAAGAATTGAATTTGTCGTATCCCAAGCTCAGCCCGCAAGAGCGCAAGCAGTTGTTGGAGGCGCGAAAAGAATTGAGCTGAAAACTTCTCTATGACCAAACCAGCCACAGTTGTTGGACTTGGTGAAATTCTTTGGGACCTTTTGCCGTCTGGGCGTCAACTCGGCGGGGCGCCCGCCAATTTTGCATACTGTTCGCATTTGCTGGGGGATCGGGGAATTGTTGCCAGCCGGGTTGGAGGCGATCAGCTCGGGATAGATATTCGCGAATCGCTGGCGAAGGCTGGAATCAGCGATCAGTTTCTGCAGACCGATGCGACGCAGCCGACGGGAACCGTCCGAGTTCAACTCGACCCCGCAGGCCAGCCCAAATTTGAGATAACGCAACCCGCTGCATGGGACTGTCTAGAGTGGACAAAGGAGTGGCAAGAGCTCGCGAAGTCTGCGAACGCAGTTTGCTTTGGATCATTGGCACAGCGGTCGGCAAAGTCACGGGAAACCATCCTGAACTTCTTAAGCGGAACCGCTGCTGACACGCTGCGCATTTTTGACGTCAATCTAAGACAAAGCTTTTATTCAACAGAGATCATTTGCGAATCGCTAAAGCGGGCGAACACCGTGAAGCTGAATCATGAAGAAGTCCCGCTGGTGAGGGAGCTTCTGAACCTAAATGCTGCCGATGATGTTTCCTTTTGCCGAGTTTTAATGGAGCGTTTTGATCTGAAATTGATTTGCATTACCCGCGGAGCAAATGGAAGTCTGCTGTGCGATCCGCACGCTGTTCATGAACATCCTGGATTACGAGTGAAAGTAAAGGACACAATCGGCGCAGGGGACGCGTTCACGGCCGGGCTGGTCCATGAACACCTTCGCCAACATGGGTTAGCAGAGATGAATGAGGCAGCGAACCAGATGGGCGCGTGGGTGGCGTCGCATTCGGGCGGTATGCCGCCAAGCCCTGCTGCGGGCATGGAACGAGCACTGGCGGATGTTAGTTAAACGGGCGTTACCAAACGGGCGCGTCGTTGCGAATTGGCTTGAAGAAATTCTGATGGTTCAGCAGCACTTCAATGGCATGCACGATCTCGCTGCCCGTATTTTTGGAGAGCGCACCTCGACAGCCGGCATTTAGCGCCTCTTTGCTCAACTCCTTTGAAACCTGTTGGACGGTAAATAGGAGCATGGGCAACTCGGGATTGTTGCGGGAAATTTCGCGTGCCGCTTGTAGTCCGTTCATGTCGGGCATCGCCAGATCCAGGACAACAACGTCGGGTTTAAGCGCACCGGCTTTATCTACCGCCTCATGACCATCACGCGCGTCGGCGCACACCGTCCAGCCACCGTGAGTTTCAATCAAACGGCGGAGAAGCCGTCTGATAGAAGCATCGTCATCCGCGATGAGTACGCGTACAGGCATAAGCAAATTACCTGGAGACTGCCAGGTGAGAGGTTCCCTGGAGTTACACGCCCGAGCATCCTTATTGTGCAGGTTCATTGCCTCTTAGTTGCAATACCCTTCATACCCGATTACCGATGTAGTTCTCGGTTACTCCGGCAGCAAACCTTCACCCGGGGGAAGGCTTGCCGCAAGATGCAATCTATACTAAGGAAAACGCAAAAGAGGACTGATTAGATGACGTGGCGCTGCTTATATCTACTCCCCATCGTGACGGTTTTATTCTCGACTCTTTCGCAAAGCCAGCAAAGTTCGCAATTTGCGCCGCTTGCGACTTGGAAGGCAGCAGTCATAAGCGGGAAGGGGAGTCTCATAAGAGAGCTTTACAGCAGTGACCCCACACCGCGTATCGCCGTAACTACTAGGGGCTCAGCAGACATTTCCGCGGATGCCGATGCCGCGTTCTGGGCACAATTGCATGCCAGACAGCTCACGTTGAACATCTCGCAATCGACATCGCCCCAGCCTGGCATTCAACAAGTTAGCTTTCAAGCATCCGTCCGAACCGCGCCTCCGGGACGCACTCTCTATGTTGTCGAATCCCAGTTGTGGCAAAAGCAGTCAGCTGGATGGAAGCTGGTGGCGGTGGAACGAACTGATGCGCTCAAGCTCGAACAGCCACTTTCTCTGGATGCTAAGTTATACCCTCCAGCCAGCGGCGCTCGGCAGGAAGTCCGCGAGGCGATTACGCAAGCTTCCAAGCTGCACAAGAATGTGCTCGTGGTCTTTGGCGCGGATTGGTGCTACGACTGCCACGTTCTTGATCGAGCATTGCGCCGTCCGGATATTGCACCAACGCTTAAATCAAATTACGAAGTGGTCCACGTGGATGTGGGCCAAGGCGACAAGAATCAGGACTTGATGAACGAATATCAGGTGCCAATGCGTCGTGGTATTCCAGCGCTCGCCGTGCTCGACAGCTCTGGAAAATTACTTTATAGCCAAAAAAATGGAGAGTTTGAACGCGCTCGAGCCATGGGGCCAGAAGACTTGTTGGAATTCTTGAACAAATGGAAACCGCAGCCGGAGTAAGACGTCGTAAACAACGTCTCTAAATTTCGACAGGCTGTCCTTTGCGCTGGCTCTGCAAACTTTCCAGAAACATTTCCTGACTGAGAACTTCGTGGTTGTGCAGCAGCTCAAGCAGAGGATCATCCATCTCGGATGCAGTAGAAGGCTCGCTGTCCTCAGAGGATATGCCTCGCGGCGACACCAGCAATTCAGGTTCGATCCAAGGCTGGCGGCTCAAGGAAAGTATGAAACTCTCCGTTTCCTTATATTGCACACTGTTGTGCCGATTAAATTGAATTCCCATTCCGATCGATGGATGCATCACGCGGACTACGCCTGAGGTCTCCAGTTCCGTTTCTCCGGCCCGAAGTTTTAGCAGCAACCGGGTTCTCTCGGGGAACGGAGAAGGCGTTTCTATGTAGCATCCTCCGACGCTGAGATCGGTCAGCTTGCAATCTGGCCGGAGCGCTGGTTGCTGCGGCGGTGTGTGTCTGGCGTGGTCCGAAAGCCAGTTTCGAAGCTCCGTCTTGGTGCCTTCCGGAACATCGGCAAAACAGATCCCCGACTCTCCATTCGGATTTGCCCATACCACTTCGCCAGGTAGCTCCAGGTTCGAGAGCAGATCGGGAAGCGTAAAACTCGCGTTGAGCAGAGTGGAACAATAAAGTGGCTGGGAGGCCAGCACGTCCATTCCGGTTTCACTCAAATCGAGCAAAATGCCGTCTATAGAGTCTTCGCCGCTGTTGCTGATTAGTTTGACTGGTACTTGTACCGGCACCCGAAATGAGCTGCGACGCTCATTGCGGATCAGACTGATGGCGGCGCGGAGTGTGTTCTCTGCTTGCTCGGAATCAAGCGGCTTATAAACGATGAAGTTTGCCCCAAGACTCAATGCGCTCCGAACCCTGGTTTTATCGGCGAGAAGGGCGACCGCAAGAACCTGG
>QHZX01000087.1 GCA_003224835.1 Acidobacteriota bacterium
CGATCCAGGAATTCATGTGAAACTCGAAATCATGGCCGGAGGGAATCCCGAGCTTCAGAAAAGGGAGCACAACGGCAAGCGCGGTGGCTGCGATGAGCACTGTCGGCGTGGCATTTGAGCGAAGCCTGTTGCCTATCATTGGATCGCATCGAGCATACAGGAAGCGGAATAACGCACGAAAGCGGAGATCCTTGGCGCGCAGGCTGGGAAGTATTGGCTTTTCGCTGAAGCCTATTACCCATAAACCGAATCGAATGTATCTTGAACAACGACCGGCACCGATGAGCTCCCAGCCCCAAGCACGTCCGGATATTAATCCCTGGCTGATTGCTGTTGCAGTCATGTCCAGCACCTTCATGGAGGTGCTGGATACGACCGTGGTGAACGTGTCGTTGCCACATATTGCCGGGAATCTCTCGGCTAGCACAGACGAAGCAACCTGGACTCTTACCTCTTATCTTGTAGCTAATGCGATCATTTTGCCGATGACCGGCTGGCTGGCCGGTCGCTTCGGGCGCAAACGCCTGCTTTTGCTCGCAGTGAGTGGATTCACCGTCGCATCTTTCTTTTGCGGGCTAGCGCCCACGCTCTCATTGTTAATTGTTTTCCGCGTGATTCAGGGGGCGTGCGGCGGGGGATTACAGCCGCTCTCGCAGGCCATTCTTCTTGAGTCCTTCCCACCCCAGAAGCGTGGGCAGGCAATGGCATTTTGGGCACTTGGAATCGTGGTCGCGCCTATGCTCGGGCCCGTCCTCGGCGGTTGGCTCACCGATAACTACAGTTGGCGCTGGGTCTTCTACATCAATGTTCCAATCGGCGTTTTGGCTATTTTGTTGACGCAGGCATTCGTCTACGACCCACCGTACCTGCGGCGAGAGCGTACCGGCATCGACTACTGGGGAATCGGCTTGCTCGTAGTTGGTATGGGGTCGCTGCAAGTCATGCTGGATAAAGGCCAGGAGGAGGACTGGTTCAGTTCTCATTTCATCGTGATCCTCGCCACCCTCGCGGTCGTTGGTCTCGGTGGATTGCTCATTCGCGAGCTTAAGGCTGCTCACCCCGTCATAGACCTGAGTGTCTTTAAATATCGATCGTATGCCGTAGGCACGTTTCTGATGACGATCGTTGGATTCGTCCTCTACGGAAGCACCGTTTTGCTGCCGCTTCTTATGCAGGAATTGTTAGGCTACACCGCTACTCACGCCGGAGTTACGAACTTGCCTCGCGGCATGGCGTCGTTCTTATTCATGCCAGTAGTGGGGATACTGGTCGGCAGAGTAGATTCTCGCAAGCTGCTGGCTCTGGGCTTAGTTGGCACCGCAACGGCAATGTTTTCGCTGTCATTTTTTAGCTTGGACGTAGGTTTTTGGAATTTCTGGTGGCCGCTGATGTTGCAGGGTGCTGGTCTAGGTTTGATTTTCGTTCCCTTGACGACTGTCACCAATGATCCGGTTCCGCGCGAGCGCATGGGCAATGCGACCAGCATATTCAACCTTATGCGCAATGTTGGCGCCAGCGTGGGCATTTCGAGCGTGGAAACCTTGCAGTTTCGCTACATGCAAACCCACCTCAATCATCTGTCGCAACACGTGAATGCCGCCAACCTGCAAACCCAACGAGCGTTAGGCGGACTTCGCGAAACCTTCATCTCGAAAGGTGCGGATGTGGCGACGGCCACTCGACAAGCTCATGGTGCGCTGTGGGGAATGTTGCAGCGGCAGGCGGCAATCCTTTCGTACAACGATGTGTTCCGGTTCCTCGGCTGGATGTTCTTGTTGATGCTGCCTTTACTGTTCCTGATGGAAAAGCCAAGAGGAGGCAAGGGACCACCGATGGCCCACTAGAGGCTTTTTCGATGCGCTTAATCCAAATTTTGCGTACCTGGGCGGGGTTAAAATATTGACGAAACCTCTGCTGGTTTCTATCATCTATAGGTCAAATGACTCTATCCCGCCAAACGCAGTGCCAGTGTTGTTCGTGTTGTTGTATGTGTGCCTACACTGGCGCGGGAGAGCTACTGACCTGAGAATTTAGCAACACCGGTACAGAAAGCCCATCGCCAGTACACGCTGGCGGTGGGCTTTTCTATTTTGCGCAATAAGGCAACATGTTCCCAATTTTTCTAAAACTCGAAGGCCGCCGTTGCCTGGTAGTAGGCGCTGGGAAAGTCGCCGAGGGCAAGATTCGCGGGCTCTTGGACGCTGGCGCTTCGGTGGAAGTTGTTGCGCCATTCGCGGTGCCGCAAATTCAACAATGGTTCGGCCAAGGCGTGCTCAGCTGGCAGCAACGTGTGTTTGAGCCGAGAGATCTCGATCACGCTTCCATCGTGATAGCAGCCACTCCATCCCATGAAGTAAATACGCAAGTCTTTGAGGAAGCGCAGCTGCGAAATGTTCTCTGCAACTCAGTCGACGATCCCGAGAATTGCGACTTTTATTACCCGGCCGTGGTGCAGCGTGGCGATCTGCAAATTGCTATCTCGACGAATGGTCGAAGCCCAGCTCTTGCGCAACGACTGAGACAGGAACTCGAACAGCAGTTTGGTCCAGAGTACGAGACGTGGCTTGAGGAGCTGGGCGTAAGCCGCGATCAGCTGTTCGCGACAAATGTGGATGCCGAAGCGCGTCGAAAGTTGTTGCACGAACTGGCGGGCCGCGAAGCCTTTAATAACCGAAATATCATGCAGCGTGGGAGGAGCAATTGACCGCATCAGGCAAGGTTTTCCTGGTGGGTGCGGGGCCGGGAGATCCCGAGCTGCTCACGGTCAAAGCAGCAAAAGTTTTGCGTGCCGCAGAAGTTGTGCTTCACGACGAACTCGTTAGCGCGGAAATTCTTAGTCTGATACCTTGCGGCGCTCATCTGGTGAATGTGGGCAAGCGCTCAGGAAAAAAGAGCACTCCACAGCAGGAGATCAACAATCTGTTGGTGCAGTACGCGCTCCTGGGATTTCAGGTAGTCAGGCTCAAGGGCGGAGACCCATTCATCTTCGGCCGGGGCGGGGAAGAGATGGAAGCGCTGCGGCAGGCCCGGATTGAAGTCGAGGTTGTTCCGGGAATTACTGCAGCCCTTGGTGCGGCGGCTAGTGTACAAGTGCCGCTGACACATCGCGAGCTTTCTTCCACACTGATTCTAGTGACTGGCAGCAGCAGACAATCGAGTCACATCGCGAACTGGCCCGACCGCTTGCCGTCGAATGCGACGGTCGTGGTCTATATGCCGGGAAATGATTTAGGGCTGCTGCAGGAGCGTCTGTTGGCCTCAGGTTTGCCTCCTGAGACTCCGTGCGCCATTGTTTCCGAAGCGAGTAGTGAATCCGAACGAATCCACATCACCACAGTGACAAATCTCATTGATTCACCGGAGCTGGCTGCGCCGAAATTGCTTGTCGTCGGTGAAGTTGTGCGCCTTGCGAGCCCGGAGCGTCTGAGGCAGCAATTCCGCGAGTTCACGTTTTCCAAGAATTTTGCCGATGTAAGTTCCGGTAACACTTCCAATCCCATGGAGAGTGCTGAGTGAGAGCCGATTTTGAAAGAGTGAAGCTATTGGCTGAGAGTTGGAGGCCCGAGGCGGTATTGGCGTGGGCGTTTTCAAGTTATGGAGACGACGTGGCCCTGGCTACTGGAATGGGCGTAGAAGGGATGGCGCTTCTGGATATCGCGCACCGCATAAATCCTAACGTGAAGGTTTTCACCGGCGATACCGAGCTTCTTTTTCCGGAGACTTACGATCTAATCGATCGAGTGGAATCGCGATATGGAATTAAAATCGAACGGCTTTACTCAGAAATGACGCCCCGAGACCAGGAACGCGTCTATGGGAAGGTGTTATGGGCAAGTGATCCCGACCAGTGCTGCAATTTGCGCAAAGTCGAGCCGCTACGTCGGAAGCTGGCGACGCTTGACGCTTGGGTTACAGCAATTCGCCGCGACCAGACCTCTGCACGCGCTGGAATTCGCAAAGTTGAGTGGGACCCTAAATTCGATCTGGTAAAAATCAGTCCATTAGCCGATTGGACGCGCGAAAGGGTCTGGAGTTATGTGCTCGAACATGACGTTCCTTACAATCCTTTGCACGACCGCAATTACCCAAGCATAGGATGCACGCATTGCACCCGTGCGGTTTCGCCTGGGGAGGACCAGCGAGCAGGCAGGTGGTCAGGCTTCGGCAAAACTGAATGCGGTTTGCACGCGCCGAGTTCCCCAGCGTCGCCGCAATTGGTTCAGCTTACGGCAGCAGCAGGGGACGATTAATCTTTGCTTCCCGTTCTCCGAGATTATTCACCCTAATTGTGAGGATTTTTCATCCAGCCGGATTGAAGTGGTTTTCTCCCCGTCTTTCGGGAGTTATTTGCGATCACTGCGGTTAAAAACTTTTTGAGTACAGTTGCAAGTAAAGCAAAAGCTTTTCAAACCGAAACTCCGCTGTCCGTTATAATTCAGCCCAACCATGGACTTTGACCAACTTGTCACATTCATGGAAGTGGCCAAGCTCGGCAGCTTCTCCCGCGCCGGGCAAAAAATCTTTCGCTCTCAATCCGCGGTGAGTGCGCAAATCCGGCAACTGGAGCAGGAATACGGCGACCGCTTGCTCGACCGGGCAGGCAAAGATGTGACTCTTACGCCCGCTGGGCGTGTGCTCTTCGCCTATGCGGAACGCATGCTGCACATTCGGGACGAGTCTCTGCTCGCTGTCGCCGACCAGGGCTCAATGCCGCGGGGCACCATTACGGTGGGCGCGAACGAAGCCACTTGCCTGTATGTGCTCCCCGACGTGTTTGCGAAATATTGCAGCCTCTACCCGAGCGTGCAGATCAACATTTACCGGAATTTCAGTTACAAGATTGTTGAGAAGTTGGAAAATGGCACGATCGATGTCGGCATAGTGACCATGCCGGTGAAGAGCCCCAGTCTTAAAGCCCATCCCATTTTTCGCGACCAGCTGATGCTGATGGTCAATCCGCAAAATCCGCTGGCGAAGCTCGATGTCGTGCCCGTCAGTGAAATTGCTAAGCAACCAATGCTCCTGCCGAAAACCGGCTTCAGCCGCCGGATCATGGACAAGCTCTTTCGTCCCTACGCAGACAAACTGCAGGTCCGCATGGAACTGCCAAGCGTCGGAATGATTAAAAGTTTCGTCGCCGCCGGGTTGGGTGTGTCTATCATCAGCGCCAGCTTTGCTCGAGACCAGGTTCTCGCGGGCCGTGTGAAATTGATTCCCATTAAGGGGGAGGAACTCTGGCGTGAGTTGGGTGTCGCCTACCGCCGCGACCGCACCCTGACACGTGCTACGGATACGTTCATCAATACCGTTCGGCAATTAGCGGCAACGTTGAAGTAGCCGGGTCTTGCCGAAGGCCAAGAGCCGACGACTATGGCGGCTCTTTAGGCAATCATCAACAACGAACAACCACGACAAACGACGCGCGCACTCATTCATTTTCTTAATCCCTTCCATCACAATTTCCAATATCCGTTCGCTGAGAGAAATTGTTAAGGTAGATATAGCAGCCTGAGGTTCGTGCCGGCTCCGGCGCGAGGTGAAGGTGAGTCTAATGCGCGGAGGTTTTCATGACGGAGCTTGAGACTAAGTTAAACACCATTTTGGAAGAACATCAGCATGACGCGCGAGCATTAATCGCCCGAGTACCCTCCTCCTGAGAAAAGCCCGTTGCGCAAGCAGCGGGCTTTTTCTTTTATTCCTGTTTTAAACGGAACTAACTCCCGGGCAGGTCGACGAATGCTCAGTTCATCCCGATTGCGGAGAGATCTGCGGTTGGATTGTGTCCCCGGCTCGATGAGAAGTATTGGCCCAAGCTAGTCACCGGAAAATAACGTTCCTCCACGCATTTGTTCTTGACACTCACAGCGTGCGTCGTAAAATAGATGAATAAATATTCATTAGTATGAATATAAATCCATGAGCAAACTGTCACGCCATAAAGCGATTCTGGAGCTCCTGGATGAAGGCCCAGTGTCCAACCAGGAGGAACTTCAGCGCCTGTTGCGCAAGCGCGGCTTCGATGCCGGGCAGGCGACGCTTTCGCGTGACATTCGTGAGTTAGGGCTGGTGAAGTCCGCAGGCGGATATGCCCTCCCAGGACGAGAGGGCGCGGCAGAAGCGGATTTACCGTCAGTTGGTCGGCTGGTTCGTGAGTTCGTGACCAGTGTGCGCGCAGCTCAAAACCTTTTAGTAACGAAAACGAGCATCGGCAGCGCGCAGCCGGTCGCAGCCGCTCTCGATGGAGAGAACTGGCCCGAGGCCATCGGCACCATCGCCGGCGATGACACCATCTTGATCATCTGCGAGGATAGGCGTTCCGCCGGGCGACTCGCCGACCGTATTCAAGGGATGCTCGCCTGATGGCTACCAAACTCAAAGTTGCTGTGCTCGGTGCGACCGGCTATTCCGGCCTGGAGCTTACACGCATTCTGCTGCGTCATCCAAACGTCGACAAACCAGTATTGCTGCGTCGATCGGCAGACTCCGACAACGGAAATGGACACGTGAACCTCGCCGATATATTTCCTGCGCTCTCGGGCAACGGAAAGTATCCGCTCGATCCGCTCTCCTGGCCTTCGCTGAAGCAGAAAGGCGTTGACCTTCTTTTTCTTGCCACCCCGCACGAAGTCTCGCGGGCACTAATGCCCGAAGCAGTGGAGCAGGGAATGCGTGTCGTCGATCTTAGCGGCGCATGGCGGCTGAAGCAGGCGCAACATCGGGCAGTCTACGGATTCAAAGATGCAGATGCGACCACTGCCGCGGAGCTTACAGATAAAGCTGTCTACGGGTTGCCGGAGCTGAATAGCGACCGAATTCCAAGCGCGACGATCGTTGCTAATCCCGGGTGCTATGCAACTACAGTGATCCTCGCCCTCGCGCCACTTTTGAAAGCTGGCTTGCCCGATCGCGAAAAGGGAATTATTGCGGACTCAAAGTCTGGAGTCTCGGGAGCAGGCAAAGAACCCTCCTCACGAACACATTTCGTCTCTGTTGCCGACAATCTTTCTGCTTACGGTGTGTTCACACATCGGCATTTGGGAGAAATTGCGGAGCAATTGCAGCTCAGCACAAACGAAATTACCTTCACGCCGCACCTGCTGCCCATCCCACGCGGGATCCTCTCAACGATTTATGTGCATTTGAAGCAGCCGATGCAGGCCGCACAGGTGGAATCCTGTTATCGCGACTTTTACAAAGGGCGCCGCTTCGTACGCATTTTCGCGAATCCGAAGCTGCCGGAGATTCAGTTCTCGCTGAATACGAATTATTGCGATTTAGGTTTTTGCCTAGCGCCTGATGGACAGCGATTGGTAATCGTCTCCTGCGAAGACAACCTGATCAAAGGCGCAGCGGGCCAGGCAGTGCAGAACATGAACCTGATGCATGGGTGGCCAGAAGAAGAAGGTCACAAATGCGCTCGCGCCATAGTCGAGATGGCGAAGGATGGTCATCGTGTGGCCGTGGTCCACGGCGGTGGCACGGCGCTTACACGCACGCTCAAACTTTTGGGCAAGCAAAGTGATTTCATTAACGGCTTGCGAATCACTGACGCTGAAACTCGCGACGTTGCGCTGATGGTGCTCGCGGGAATGGTGAACAAGAAAGTTGTTGCGGCAGTCGTGAAGGCCGGATTGCCGGCGGTCGGCTTCTGCGGCGGCGATGGAATGACCTTCCGCGCACGCAAGAAAGAGACGCTCGGTTACGATCTCGGGTTCGTCGGCGAAATTTGCGCGGTCGAGCCGCGTTGGTTTGAGGCAATCTGGAATGAAGGTGGAGTTCCGGTTTTATCGTCACTGGCGCTTGGTTCCGATGGCGAGTACTACAACGTCAACGCTGATCAAATGGCCTCGGCGTGTGCGATTGCCTGTAAAGCCGACACCCTGATTTTCCTCACGGACGTTCCGGGCGTGAAGGATGCAGATGGCGTGGTTATCCCCTGGCTGAACACCAAGCAAGTGCCCGCGCTGATTGCCGGGTCGATCATTGGTGGAGGATTGCTGCCATAGCTGGATGCGTGTGTCAATGTTCCAAAAGCTGGAATATGGAACGGAGGTCATCGGAGCATGAGCTTGACTTCCGTAATGCGTGACGAACAGAAACTGTTGCTGCCGACCTACGACCGGCAGAAAGTACTTTTCACTCGCGGCCGCGGCGTTTATTTGTGGGATTCGAAAGGTAAGCGCTATCTGGATTTTCTCAGCGGCATTGGTGTAAATGCGCTGGGGCATGGGCATCCCGCAATTCAAAAAGTTCTGAAACAGCAGGCCGGAAAACTGATTCACACGTCGAATCTGTTCTATCACGAGTATCAGGCTGAACTGGCAAAGCGGTTGGTGAAAATCTCCGGCCTTGATCGCGCGTTCTTCTGCAATAGTGGGACCGAGGCATGGGAAGGTGCGCTGAAGCTGGCCCGCGCTTATGCCCGCGCAAACAATAGCAACGGCCACAAGGCGAAATGGCGTCTGTTGGCTCTAGAAAATTCTTTCCATGGGCGCACCTTTGGATCTCTTGCAACCACTGGGCAGGAAAAATATCGGCATCCGTTCACCCCGTTGGTGCCAGGAGTAAATTTTGTCGCATTCAACGATCTTGAAGATTTAAAGCGGCAGTTCGATGGCAGCGTGTGCGCAATTTGCATTGAGACGATTCAAGGGGAAAGTGGGATCCGCCCTGTCAGCCGCGAATTCCTGCAACTGGCCCACGAACTGACGCAAAAATCGGGTGCATTGCTGGTCCTTGACGAAATTCAATCTGGCCTAGGCCGCACCGGAAAATATTTTGCCTATCAGCATTACGGGATCACGCCAGATATGGTGACAGTCGCA
>QHZX01000537.1 GCA_003224835.1 Acidobacteriota bacterium
GTTGTGAAGTTCCGCCGTGTCCTTCCGCTTCAGAAGCTCGCGAACCAGGTTTCTGCCTTCGATCAAGCGGCCGGTCTCTGTGTAGGCTAGGGCTAAGTCGTAACCATTGTCGTACGCAACAGGATTGACTTGCTGCGCTCGTTGCAGATAAGAGGTCGCAGCGCCGAGTCTGCCAGAGACAATGTAGAACTCTCCTAAGTTGTGATTTGTGTTGTAACTTCGCGGATCCAGTTCGGCCGCTTTTTTGAATTCGGCTTCTGCAGAGTCAAGCTTTCTCAATTGAACCAAATTCGCCGCTAGATTGGTTCGCGCCTCCGCTGAATCGGGCTTCAGACGAACAGCCTTAGCAAGATGCTCGTTTGCCTTGGCTTGTTGCGATTCGGCGACGTACACCATCCCAAGGAGCTCGTGGACTTCGAAGACGTCCGGCGCCCGGGGCATCAGAATCTCCAACTGTTTTGCGGCTTCAGAGAAATGCCCAGAATCGTACTGAACGACAGCCGCCTGAAACTCGCGATCGAGTTTTTGGGCCTGATCTTTTTGCGCCTGATCAGTTTGAGCTGCGACGACCGGCATGCATCCTGCGAACGTTAGGAGGATAAACCACATCAGCCGATATCGTAGGGTCACAGCACCCGTATGTTAACACCGCGAACGCAATAAAAATAAAGAGGCAGTCGGTGTGAAGTTTTTGACGGAAGCGCTCCTTCGAGCGCTTCCGTAAGTTCACCAGTCTGTTAGTAATACAACTTCAAAGCGAACTGAATCTGTCGCGGATCGTAGGGAGCATCGCGAGTGGATCCAATTTCTCCGAAGCTTGAATTAGATCCGGGGAGGAAGTTGGTTGAATTTGGCACAGCAACGACGCCATTGCCTCCAAATCCAGGAGCGTTGAAATTCGGGTGATTAAGGATGTTGAAGAACTCGGCCCGGAACTGCATTGTGAAACGCTCGCTGACTTTGAAGTACTTGAAAGTTGAGAAATCAAGTCGATGGAATCCCGGCGAAGTAAAGGTGGAAAGGCCGCCTCCCAGTGCCCCGAAACCATTCAAAGGGATGCATCCCGGCACACTATTTGGTTTGGGAACTGTAGCCCCTGGCGACCCTCCCAAAACGCAAGGTTGGGTAAATGCCGCCGGATTGCCCAGCCAGCTCAACTTCCTATTGGAATCGATGTGCAGCCCGGTTACGGGTTGTCCGCCCTCGAGCGTGACGATCGCGTTCACGCTCCAACCACCAAACAAAGCATTCGCAAGCGTTCCGCTGTCGCCCATGTAATGCTTTCCCTTGCCGAAGGGCAACGCATAGCCGCCGCTCAGGTGGAATACATTGCGAATGTCAAACACTGCCAAGCCACGATCTTTCCCGATACCAAATCCGGGAACATCGACAGCACGATAACCGCCTAGGTTGTTGCCGTTCAACAGGTCGTTGGCGTCAGATAATGTTTTCGACCAGGTATAGGTGCCAAGGAAATTCAGCCCATCGGTAAACTGCTTTTCGATCTTGGTCTGCAGGCCGTTGTAACTGCTGCTGCCAACTGTTGCCTGGTAGCTTCCTCCCCCAAAACCAGGGAATGGAACGAATGGGCTAGTGGCGGTACCTGCGGGCAATATCTGCCTTACATTGTTAGCGCCAATCCCCGTCTGCAGATGGCGCGCCTGGGTTGTGACATATGCAGCCTGTGCCGACAAAGTAGGAGTGAGCTGGTATTGCAAAGTAAAGTTACCAGCTATCGTGTAAGGAGTCTGAAACGCGAATGAAAGACCTTGGAGTCCCAAGCCGCTGGCGTTAACGGCCTTAGGTGTCAAGGAAATACACGAAAAACCAGAATCCAAGGTCGCAACTCCGCCTGGTCCTGCCGTGGGACAACCAGTCCACGGATTCGGGTTTACCAGCGGATTCGAACCCAAGGGCGTCCAGTCATTCGTGTTTGACCACGAGAAGTTGAACACGAAGGGATAGTTCTCTCCGTCATTTGGGCCATATCCTTGGTTTTCGAATGAGTTATAAAACATGCCTATCCCGCCGCGAGCTACAAACTTCGGGCTCACCTGGTAGGCAAAACCGAAACGCGGCGCAAAGTTGTTCTTCTGTGCCCTTCCCAATCCTTTGCCGTAGCCCCCGATTTTCAGTTCAATTTTGTCCGCAGCCAGTTGACTGGTAAAGCTGCTAGAAAGATCAGATTGGTTAAAACCACTTGGAATCAGAAACATTGGCTTCCCGGTCGGAGGCCCATAAGGAACCCAATTTGCCTGTCTTCCGTAGAGCTCATAAATCAGCCCAAAATAGTCCCAGCGCAAACCGAGATTGAGGGTCAGCTTGCGGTTCACTTTCCAATCGTCCTGTAAGTACAGAGCGAAATAATTCTTTCCGTCATCTGTCGTAGAAATATTGGAGGCGAACACTTGGTCGGTGCCTCCAACGTCGTTTACCCCGCCCACAGTTGAGGCTGTTGGAGTCAGCAGGAACTGGGCGATGCCCAAATCGCCCCCGTTGTTCTTGGAAATATCCGTGAACTGACCGTTGAAGTCGAACTGACCTCGTGACCACCCGGGTTGAAGGGTTGAGAACCGCACGTGCTGAATTTCAAATCCCATCTTGAAGCTGTGTTTCCCGTAAATCTTCGTGAAATCATCAGTAAACTGCATAGTCTGGCTGACTTCATCCGAGGGTAGGAAACCGTTACTACCCAAAGTTGATAATCCACTGAATCCGATAGCGGGTAGACCCCCGTTCAGGTGGCCTTGGGGAATGTCCTTAATTCCATATCGGCACGGGCCACATTGACAGTCGTCGGAGAAAACACGTGAGTGTAAACCAGCGCACTTTGTTGTGCCAACGCGGTTTGTATTCCCTGCTGGAAGGCGCCGCCATCCGCTACTCCGCCAAAAAGGCCCGGAATAAATTGGGGATCGTCTACGTAGCTGAAGCGGAAGAACACTTGGTTTTTCTCAGTCAAATTGGCGTCCATTCGCGTATCGAATGAGTTGCGATGCTCATACAAGCCATTGCTGCTGGCAAAATTATTCGAAATACCTGAGGTGGTGGGAGCCGGAAACAGATTCAGCAACTTGACAGAGTTGAGATCAAGCCTACCCGCGGGTAACTGGTTCAAGTTGCATGCAGCTACGTTGGAACCGCTGAAGTTAACCGTGCTAGCTGCGCAAGTGCTGAATGGGTCGCGAACAAATCCTGAGGCGGTTGCGGTGATACCGGTTACCGGATCTGCGTTACCGGCCGTTACTGCGCGCGTGGTCGCCGGATCTAAGATGGTGCCACTAGGAATCACGCGTCCCAAGTCATCGCACCTTGCCCCCGGTGCTGCGCAGTTCGCGATCGCACTGGTTTGCCTGATCAGATCTGACAAGTTTGTGTACGGCCCGTTCCCTGTTCCGAGGCGGTCGAACAAGGTTGGCACACTTCCCGTCTGAATCGTACCCTGTACGCGCCGCAATCCTTCGTAATCACCAAATAGGAATATCTTGTTCTTGATGACTGGTCCACCCAACGTTGCGCCGAACTGGTTCTGGCGCAACGCCCCCTTGGGAATACTATTCGCGTTTTCGAAATAATCTGCGGCGTCAAGCTTGTCATTGCGGAAAAACTCCCACGCAGAACCGTGGATATTATTAGTTCCGGACTTAATAGTTGCATTAAGGACGGCACCCGCGGAACGGCCATATTCGGCACTGAAGCCAGAGGTCTCAACCTTGAATTCCTGGATCGCATCGATCGGTGGCAATACCACAAAATTTGTTCCGTTCAAAAAGTCAACAGTATCGGAATTGTTGTCAATACCGTCAAGCAAGTAATTGTTCTGCGCCGGGCGGAGACCATTGGCCGCGAACGCCCCACTGGCAGCGTTGCCGCGGGTGTCAGCTTGTGGAGAGTTCACGCCAGGGGCGAGTTGCGCCAGGAACGTAAAATTACGACCATTCAATGGAAGATCGTTGACGCTCTTCTGGTTAATAACCTGACCGACGGAAGCATCTTGCGTCTGAAGCAACGGCGCAGCGCCAGTGACTTCTATAGTCTCATTCACGCTGCCGGGCTGGAGCTTGAAATTGACCAAAACATTGGCGCTGACGTCGACAGCGATATGAGGTTCGCTGCTGGTCTTAAAACCCTCTGCGGAGGCGTCAAGCCTGTAATTGCCAATGCGGACCGGACTG
>QHZX01000088.1 GCA_003224835.1 Acidobacteriota bacterium
GGAAATACAGAGAGTCACGGCTTTATCTACCAGACTGGAAGCTTTAAGAACGTGGTCTATCCCGGCGCCAGAAGCACCTGGATTGCTGGTATTAATGATTATGGAACCGTAGTGGGTAGCGCAGTATTTTCCGCAAACACCGGACTGGGGTACACGCTGAAACCGTTCAAGGCCTACTGCCATTGAGGCGCGGAGTCAATGAGTTCTAACTAACACGGGGACAATCGGGACGTACCCCGTTGCACGATGCCTACGAATGGGTCCCATGCGCTTCATGTCCAAGCTTCTGCACGTACTCAACGTATGTCCCGGACTGGTGGCCCACATCTGCCGCTGAAACCCCCGAAATAATCAAAAGTAAAAAGCTGGGGTGGCCCATTTCTCGCGCACTCTGCGAGAAGTGGGGCCTGACCATATCAACCGACGATGCCGCGCAATCGATTTCTTCCCCCAAAGGGAAAGATCTGACCAAGCGAAGTCCCACGTTGCCAACACCGGGCAAACATGGGGCACCCAAGGTTGAAAGTTGGTACTCGTCTCACGAGTTACACTCCGTCATATGTGGGCCACCCGCCCTACTTTGTTTTCGGTTCTGATACCTCGTTTTTCACGCTGAAATCACTGCTACCACACCATGCCTCATGGAATCGACCTCGACATTTCATATTCGACCAGAGTTGGATCGACAGGGTAAGCTTCAGTTTTTCCAGTCCAACCAAATCCCAGCTGCTTGTAGAACAAAATGGCGTGTTCGTTGTTAGAGGTCACCATCAGCTGCAGAGTTCGGGCTTTGCGTGAGCAGGCCCACCCTATCACGTCATTCACCAGAAGACGCCCGATGCCGCGCTGCCGGTACGTCGGAGAAACCCACATTGAGATCAAGTGGGCTCGTGATGCATCCTCCTGATCCAGAAATGATCCTGCTATACCGCATGCAACGCTGTCATCCACCGCCAGAAATCCGGCCGATCTCTCACTATTCCATTCGGCTGCGCGCTTAATCCAGTCGGCGTCAGTAAGCTGCGATTCTTTTGCATAAGTCGAGCTAAATGCAGTCGGTGTATCTTGAAGGGCACGGAGTCTGACAGCTTTGAAGATCATTGCATTCTGCGGCCCGATTTGTTTGACAACGATCATGAGTTTTGACGGCCGGGGAACGTTACCCAAGCACGTAATTCCGGGCTATGGCGCGAAAGTCTGCCAGTTGTTTTGTCGTTGAAGTCTCATCCCACCCCAACTCACCCGCCATCAGCTCCGCAACCGCCGGCGCCATTTCCAGCGCGGCTCTTGCGTTCAGAAACAGGGCTCGCATTCGCCGGGCGAGTACATCTTCTATAGTGCGAGCCATTTCCAGCCGCACCGCCCAAATCACCTCAGCTGCTGTATATGGAAGCGCCGGATGCAACTAACCGCATCACTGCCATAAATTGCCAAATCGCCAAACTGCCTTGCATCAACGCAAAAGCCGTGAATCTTCAAGTGATGGGTAACACAAGGCGCATCAGTCAGTTGTCCCAGTGTTGCGGCCTGATCTATGCAGTCCTCAGCCATATGACGATACGTAGTCCACTTTCCTCCCGTGATGGTCATCAGCCCGGACGTATCGATGTGAATCACATGGTCGCGTGACAACGCCGCCGTCGCGATCGAGCCGCCACTTCGAACGAGAGGTCGAATTCCCGCAAACTCGCTCAGCACGTCGTCCCGCCTCGGCGCTTTTTCCAGATACTGCCCGGCGGTAGCTAGAACGAATTGAATCTCCTGTTCCATCGCCACCGGCTCCAGCTCAGCGTCCGCAACCGGTGTGTCGGTGGTCCCAACCAGGGTATGGCCGTGCCATGGGATGGCGAACAGCACGCGCCCATCGCTGGTATGCGGGACCAGCACCGCGCTATCGGCCTGCAGGAACTCCGGGCCAAACACCAGATGAATGCCCTGGCTTGGCTTGATCATGGGCACGGCCGCGGGCAGTGCCTTTTGCCGCAGCCGATCGCTGAACGCGCCGGTGGCGTTGATCACAACTTTCGCCGACGCGCGCAGTTCCTCGCCGGTTTCGGTGTCGCGCGCCAGAACTCCATTTACAAAATCCTGAGTGTCTTTGGTGAAGCCGGTGACCTCCACATAGTTCAGCAGTGTCGCGCCCTGCTCGAATGCAGTGAACATGATGTGGATCAGCAGTCGCGCGTCATCAAACTGGCCGTCGTAATAAATCGCGCCGCCGCGCAGCCCATCAGTTTTCAGCGTGGGAATACGTTTGAGAGTCTCTTCGCGCGAAAGCAGGCGGGATTTACCAAAACCATATTTCCCGGCAAGCAATTCGTAAAGCTTGAGACCTAATCCGTAGAAAGGCGCTTCCCACCAGTCGTAGTTCGGCACGACAAATGCGAGATCGTGCACGATGTGCGGCGCATTTTGCAGCAGCAGGCCACGCTCTTTCAGCGCTTCCATTACCAGACCGATGTTGCCCTGCTCCAGATAGCGCACTCCGCCGTGCGCCAGTTTTGTGCTCCGACTAGATGTGCCCTTGCCGAAATCACTTTGCTCGAGCAGCAGCACGCCATAACCGCGGCTGGCTGCATCGATTGCAACGCCGACACCAGTCGCACCTCCGCCAACGACAACAATGTCCCAGGGTTTTGTGTGCCCGCGAACGCGGCTCCACATCTCAGCGCGATTCATATTATGAAACTCGGAGGCGTCAGAAAATTCGAAAGCAACTTAAAAACTCGGAAGCAGCTGGTTCGACCTGCGATCGGTTAAATGATTCCCACCACTTTGATGATCAGCGCGGCCAGGGCTGCGCCAATGAGCGGACCAACGATCGGCACCGGAGCATATCTCCAATCCGAACCGCCTTTCGCGGAAATTGGAAGAACCGCGTGCGCAACGCGCGGGCTGAAATCTCGCGCCGGATTGATTGCGTAACCAGTCGGGCCGCCCAGGCTTAATCCAATGACCCAAACCAGCACTCCCCAAAACCACGGACTGAAGCCCGGAGCGAGCCCCGTCGGTCCCAGCGATTTGCTTCCAAAGCTAAAGCCGGCAACTATCAGGCAAGTCGTCACAATAACTTCGCAGAGCAGGTTCGCAGGAAAATTTCGAATGGCGGGAGCAGTACAGAAAACGCCGAGCTTAGCGCCTGGATCCGGCGTCTCTTTCCAGTGCGGCAGATACACGAGCCAGACCAGAATTGCGCCGACAAATGCGCCTAGAAATTGCGCCGCCCAGAACGGAAGCACGTTTGACCAATTCCCTGACAAAAATGCAGCTGCCAACGTGACCGCCGGGTTTATGTGGGCAACCGGACTGCCGGATGCGACAGCCGTGCAGATGCCCGCTACGACCGCCATTCCCCACGCGGTGGCAATCACAATCCAGCCGGAGTTCTCGCCCTTGGTTCTTTTCAACAGGACGTTTGCAACAACTCCGTCGCCGAGGAGAATCAACACCAGCGTTCCCATGAACTCACCTACCAGCGGTCCATGCATGCAGCTTGCCTCCCACGCGAAATGAAAATCTGCTGCTCCTTATTCCACCCAGTCAAAGGACCGAGTCACTGCCTTCTTCCAAAAGTAATAGGGCCGCTCGCGCGAGGCTTCATCCATCTTCGGCTCCCAGCGCTGGTCCAGTGCCCAGTTCGCGCAAAGCTCATCCGCATCCTTAAAGAACCCCACCGCAAGCCCCGCAGCGTAACACGCACCCAATGCCGTAGTTTCACTCACCCGAGGCCGGACGACCGGTATCCCCAAAATATCCGCCTGAAATTGCATGAGCAGATTGTTTCGCACCATGCCGCCGTCGGCGCGCAGGAAATCAAGACTCATGTTCGAATCCTTCGCCATGGCATCAACCACTTCGCGGACCTGAAAGGCTGTAGCTTCAAGGACTGCGCGTGCCAGGTGCCCCTTGTTCACATAGCGAGTAAGTCCCGCAATTATCCCTCGCGCGGTGTCCTTCCAGTACGGAGCGTACAGACCCGAGAATGCCGGAACAAAATAAACTCCACCATTGTCTTCGACAGTCTTCGCTAACTTTTCAATTTCTTCACTCGAAGAGATGAGCCCCAGATTGTCACGCAGCCACTGCACCAGCGCTCCCGTAATAGCGATGCTGCCTTCGAGCGCGTAATGTGCCGGCTTCTTCCCTAGCTTGTAGGCGACGGTCGTGATCAAGCCGAACTTTGATGGAATAATTTTCTCGCCAGTATTCAATAGCATGAAGCAGCCGGTGCCATAAGTATTTTTGGCCTGGCCAGGTTTGAAACAAACCTGACCTATGAGCGCTGCCTGTTGATCGCCAAGCACTCCGGCGATGGGCACATCGCGAATAGCCGGAATTTTTGCCTGACCGTAAATCTCGCTGCTGGATGCAATCTTCGGCAAAATTTGAATTGGAATTCCGAAATCTTTCAGGATGCTCTCGTCCCACTGCAGCGTGGCCAGGCTCATTAACTGAGTGCGGCTGGCGTTGGTGACATCGGTGACGTGAACGCCGCCGCTCGCGCCGCCAGTCAGTTTCCAGATTAAAAAACAATCAACAGTGCCGCAGATCAGATCGCCAGCTTGAGCTTGCGCGCGCGCACCGGGAACATTCTCGAGAATCGAGCGAATTTTGAGCCCGCTGAAATAAGTAGCAAGCGGCAGTCCCGTTTTCGCGCGATAACGCCCCTGCCCGCCATTTTTCGAGAACTCGGCAACTTGCGGCGCAACCCGAGTGTCCTGCCACACGATCGCGTTACACACAGGTTTACCGGTCTTTTTGTTCCAGACAATTGTGGTTTCGCGCTGATTGGTGATTCCGATCGCTGCCAGATCAGTTGGCCCGATCCGTCCGCCCTGCATCGCTTTCGCAATTACGGATTCAGTGCGCCGCCAGATCTCATCGGCGTCATGCTCCACCCAGCCCGGCTGCGGATATATCTGCTCGTGCTCCTCTTGCGCTGAGCTGACAATTCGACCAGCGCGGTCGAACACGATGAAACGTGTGCTGGTGGTGCCTTGGTCGATCGCGCCAATGTAGTCGGCCATTAAGTTTTTAGGCTGCTTCTCCCTTGACCTCGACTCCCGCCCATTTTTCGAGCAGTTGTAATGTGGCCGCGTAATCGAGATCGGCGTGGCCCTCTTCGACCGCCACGTCGTAGACTTCCTCGACTGTCTCCAGCCCGGGAAGTTTTACCCGAGCCTCTTTAGCGGCCTCAAGCGCCAAGCGGATGTCTTTGCGCATAAGGCGCAGCGGAAAGTTAGGAGAGAAATCGCGTCGCAGCACAAACGGCGCCTTATATTCGATCACTCCAGATTTCACCATCGACGCATTGATCAGTTGCACCAGGTTCTCGGCATCCAAGCCCAGTTTGGCCGCCAGCGTGAGCGCCTCTGCAAAGCCCTCGTAGATCAGCGCGATTTGAAGATTCATCACCAGTTTTGCGGATTGGCCTTTTCCCGTCTCACCCATGCGAAAGATTTTTTTACCCATCGCAGCGTAGAGCGGCTTCAGCATTTCGATTGCCTGCTCATTGCCACCGATAATGAACAACAAGGTACCGGCCTCGGCGCCCGTTTTCGATCCAGTCATCGGCGAATCCACCCACTGCACACCTTTCTGCGCCACTCGTTCTGCAAACTTCCGCGTAGCTGTAGGCGAAATCGTACTGGAGTCGCTGATGATCATTCCCTCAGTGAGCGATTGCTCAACTCCATCCGGGCCGAACAGCACGTTTTCAACCGCGGCTGTATCAGCGACGCAGAGCCAAACCACCTCCGCTCCCTGAGCCGCATCGGCCGGAGAAGCCGCCGCTCGTGTGCCTTCAACAATTTTTCCGGGACTCCGATTCCAAGTTGCAACTTCATGTCCCGCTTTAACAAGATTTGTGGCCATCGAGTGGCCCATGATCCCTAAACCTAAAAATGCGATCCGCATGAGAGCTCCTGACTTTTTGGAGAAACCTTCAGAAAGAAAATGACAAGAGAATTAGAAATGACGCGCACAAAGTGGTCAAGGGAATCTGAAGGGATTGGTAGAATGCAAATGTCTGGTTAACTTTGATTTCGGCCTGAATCCTCGGCCATGGTTCAAGCCAGTAGCTAAGAGCTAAAGCTTTTCTATGCTGCGACAGGCAATTAAGAGTGCCGCAATGCGAAAGCGAGCCCGGCAGTTCGGGCGACTCGTTCGCCGTTCGGCGGTAACTCCGCGAAGCGGCGAATCCCATAAGCCTGTGCTGGTGTCA
>QHZX01000089.1 GCA_003224835.1 Acidobacteriota bacterium
TATCGTGCTCGCGGAGAACATGGCAAACGTTCTGGCACAAGAAACACTCAATGCACTTGCGGAACTCCTGCACCCGGTCAATATCTTCCTGCAACATCTTCCACTCTGTTCCCGGACGCGGCTTGAATCCCGGAATCTTCTTGTTCACTTTGTAATTCCAGGAAACATCAGTCACCAGGTCCTTGATCACCGGGAACGACTTCATTGGCAGGATCGTAATCGGCTTGTCGTGGGGCAGGGAATCCATGCGTGTTTTGCAGGTGAGCCGAGGCCGGCCATTCACCTCCGCCGAGCACGATCCGCACTTTCCCGCTTTGCAATTCCAACGTACAGCAAGGTCCGGAGCCTGATGCTTTTGCACATAATGCAGCGCATCCAGCACCACCATTCCGGGAGTCAGCGGAATTTCGTGGTCCGCGGTGTTGCCCCCATTGCGGTCACCACGGAAAATTCTCAGGGTCACGTTCGGCATGCTAGGCTCCGGCTCCCTTCTCGGCCTCAACCAGCGCTTGCAATTCCTGCGGCAATTCCGGGGTAGGACGCTGCTGCAAACTCATCTCGCCATTGCGCCAAGAAATGACATTGTTCTGCTTACCCCAGACCGGATCATACTTCGAGAAATCAATTCGGCTGTGCGCCCCGCGGCTTTCTTTTCTTGCCAGTGCGCAGCGCGTGACTGCCTCGGATACAGTCAGCAACGACTTCAAATCCGCGCACAAATGCCATCCCGGATTAAACATTCGCGACCCAGTGACGCTGAGTCGATTTGCTCGATCCTTTAACTCAGCGATTTTGCCGAGAGCAGATTGCAGGTCTTGCTCGACCCTGAAAATTCCCACCAGACTTTGCATTGCCTGCTGAAGGTCGGCGTGAACCATATATGGATTCTCATTCGTTTTGCGCTCAAAGGGGGCGAGTGCTTCACGTTCCGCCGCCTCGATTTGAGCCGGATCAACCGACGCGGTGCCTTGTTTCTTCGCATGCTCCGCTGCCGCCACCCCTGCACGTCTGCCGAAGACCAACAAATCCGAAAGGGAATTGCCGCCTAACCGATTTGCGCCGTGGAGACCCGCCGCAACTTCGCCGGCCGCGAACAATCCAGGGATTGTCGTGGCTGCGGTTTCAGCTTCCACTCGAACTCCGCCCATCATGTAATGGCAAGTAGGCCCGACTTCCATTGGTCCCTTGGTGATGTCCACGTCCGCGAGCTCCAGAAACTGGTGATACATGCTGGGCAGCTTGCGCTTCACGTACTCCGCCGGCTTATGCGAGATATCGAGGTAGGCGCCACCATGCTCAGTGCCACGGCCTTCTTTAACCTCGGTGTAAATAGCGCGAGCCACAACATCGCGCGTAGAGAGCTCCATGCGTTTGGGATCGTGTCGCTCCATGAAGCGCTCACCGGTCCTGTTGCGCAGAGTACCGCCCTCGCCGCGCACCGCTTCGGTGACCAGCAATCCCTGCACCCCGGGCGGCCACACCATCCCAGTGGGATGAAACTGCACAAACTCCATGTCCATCAACTCAGCGCCAGCTTCATACGCGAGCGCCATTCCATCGCCGGTATATTCCCAGGAATTCGAGGTGATCTGATACGCTTTGCCGATCCCGCCCGTTGCCAGCACAATCGACTTCGCTTTGAACACTACGAAGCGCCCGTTTTCGCGCCAGTAGCCGAATGCGCCTACTACTCGCCCGCCGTCCGTCAGCAGACGCGTGATCGTGCACTCCATGTACACGTCGAAACCCATTTGCACGCCGCGGTCTTGCAATGTGCGGATCATCTCCAGCCCAGTGCGGTCGCCTACGTGGCACAGCCGCTTGAAACTGTGTCCCCCGAATGCGCGCTGCAGGATTCGGCCATCCTCGGTACGATCAAATAACGCGCCCCATTGCTCGAGTTCGCGCACGCGATCAGGAGCCTCCTGGGCATGGATTTGCGCCATCCGCCAATTGTTGAGCAGCTTGCCGCCTCGCATGGTGTCGCCGAAGTGGGTGCGCCAATCGTCACCCGGATCGACATTTGCCATCGCCGCGGCGATCCCGCCTTCCGCCATCACCGTATGCGCTTTTCCAAGCAGGGACTTGCAAACGATTCCAACGCTGGCTCCATTAGCCAACGCTTCAGTGGCGGCGCGCAATCCGGCCCCGCCCGCGCCAATGATTAGCACGTCATGTTCATGAGTTTCGAATTTGTCGTTCACAGGTTGATGGTCACCGGGTAATGGTCACAGGCTTTTCGTCACAGGATTCGCAGGTCCCTGATGGCGCCGCTCGCAACCAGGCGCACATAGAAATCAGCTAGTCCAACTGAGAAGAGACTTGTCCAGGCAAACAGCATGTGGTGTTCGTTAAGAAAGCTCAAGTTTTTCCACGTTGAATGGCGCGCGCCGCCGAAGTTTACACACGAAAAACAATCCAGCTTGCCGCCGAATAGATGCCGCACGGAATGGCAGGAAAAAAAATATAGCGAAAGCAAAATCACATTCACCAGTAGCACCAGGGTTCCCACACCAATTCCAAATCCGTTGGTAAAGAAGAAAGCGCTGATTGCGTCGTGCCACAGAAAGGCTAAAAATATCACCGCCACATACATGAAGTAGCGGTGCACATTCTGCAGGATGAAAGGGAACCGGGTTTCACCGGTGTAGTTGCGCTTTCGTTCAGGTACAGCGCATGCCGGAGGATCTAGAAAAAATGCCCGGTAATAAGCCTTGCGATAGTAGTAGCAAGTTGCGCGAAAGCCCAGTGGCCCACCCAAAATGAGCAACGCCGGCGACCACGGCCAATAGCGGTGGTGGACGTCAATCAACGGCGAATAAAAAGGGGAGAGATAAGGTGCCGCCCAAAAGTATGCGCCTTCAAATGCTCGCCACGTCGCGTAAACCGAGAACCCGCCAAGCACAACAACTACAGGAACGATCTGGGTCCACCACGAGCCGGTGCGGGCGGCCTGATACGCAGTATGTGTAGCTGAAGCCATCGACTTTCCTATCCTGAATGTTAGATTTCAACTACTCACTTCAAACGCGAACCGAGCATTATAGTTCGGTGGCAGTGTGAATGTAGGCGTTTTTTTGACGCCAGTTCCGGTCAAGTAATTGTCCAGGAGCGTCATTGCTGCGGAGCCTCGTTGCTGGGCGTTACCTGCTCCGTTATGATCTAAGCATGAGTTTTCCCGACACCATAGTTTTGTTCATTCTTGCCCTGCTCCTGTTCGGTCCCAAGAAGCTGCCGCAGATCGCTCGCCAGGTCGGGAAGGCCTTGGCCGAGTTTAAGCGGGCATCGAACGAGTTCAAGGCGCAGATTGAGTCCGAAATTTCGCAACTGGAATTCGAGGAGAAACGGAAGGAGCAGGCGCAGTTGAATGCGCCTAAAATCGAACCCATGTCGGGATCTATTCCTTCATCGCGATTCACTTTGCCTGAGAACCGGCCCGACTCTGATACGCCCTCGCCGGATGTAAATTCGCCCGCCCAAAGCAGCCATGCCTGAAGCCGCCACTGAAGTAGAACCGCAGGAATCCGAACGCGAGCCCATGTCCTCGATGAGTTTCCTCGAGCATCTCGAGGAGCTGCGGACTCGTATATTCCACTCGCTGATTGCGGTGGCTGCCGGAATGGGGATTTGCTGGTGGTATCACCAGGCGCTATTCGGGTACATGCAAAAACCCATTCTCGATGTGCTCCGGCAAAACGGCCTGCCGCAAAAACTGGTTTATTTGACCCCTGCCGGACCTCGCCCTACGTGCTGTATCAGGTCTGGCTGTTTATCTCGCCAGGCCTTTATCGGAAGGAAAAGCGCTATGCCATTCCTTTCATGACCTCGACGATTTTTCTTTTCGCCGCTGGCGGCTATTTTGGCTATCGCCTGGTTTATCCCGCGGCATTGAAATTTTTGATCGGCATCGGCACCCAGTTCACGCCTATGATCACTATCCACGAATACACCGACCTTTTTCTTACGGTGATCCTGGGGCTGGGTTTGGTTTTCGAAATGCCGATCTTGGTTTTCTTCCTGGCCCTCATGGGAGTCGTCAGCGCGGGCTGGATGTGGCGCAACATTCGTTACGCAATTCTTGCGATTTTCATTATTGCCGGCGCACTCGCCCCAACGCCCGACATTAGTAGCATGTGCGTTTTCGCAGCGCCCATGGTTGCCCTTTATTTTCTGAGTATTGGTATCGCATGGTTCGTTCATCCCACCCAGCGGGAAGCGCGAGCAGCCCGGAAGAAAGCATGAAGGTCCGGAAATTATTTTTTCTTATATTCCTGCTGACACTAGTCGCGTGCTCAAAAGACAATAACGCCACCGCCGCGAGCGCCGGTACGTCATCGGTGCCCGCCGCAAATACAGAATCATCGAATCCGCCGCCCGACAACAGCCCGCCTCCTACCTTCAACGCCAACCGCGCTATGCAATATGTAAGGGAGATTGTTGCCTTCGGCCCGCGTCCGATTGGGAGCGAAAACCACAAGAAAGTCGAGAATTACATTCTTGCGCACTTGAAGGGCGTTGACGTCGAGCAAGACTCTTTTGACGTCCACCCTTCTGAGGGAACGTTTCCGGTGCGCAACATCATTGCGAAATTTCCGGGAACTCGCGATGGCATTATCGTGATCGCCAGCCACTACGACACCAACTGGCCGTTGCGAAATACCTCATATATCGGCGCCAACGATGGCGCATCTTCCAGCGCGCTTTTGCTTGAAATAGCCAACCAGCTGCCCGGCAAGAAGTTACAAGGCTACAGCGTCTGGCTGCTCTGGGACGACGCCGAAGAATCTATGAAACTGCCCTGGGACGATCCCGAGTCGCTCTATGGCGTCCGCCACCTCGCGGATAAATGGCAGAGCGACGGGATCCTAAAAAAAATTAAAGCATTCATTTTGGAAGACATGATCGGCGACGCTGATCTCAATATTGAGCACGATCTGAGTTCGACGCCTTGGCTTGAGGACCTGATCTTTAATGCTGCAACTCGATTGGGCGTTCAGTCCCATTTCTTTGCTCGATCCATGGCTGTTACCGATGACCACCAGCCGTTTATTCAGCGCGGGGTGCCATCAGCCGATTTGATCGATTTTGATTACGGCTACAACGATGTTTTCCATCACACCACTGATGACACCATCGATAAGCTCAGCCCGAAGAGCCTCGAAATTGTGGGCACGGTGACCCTGGAAACTTTGCGTTTGCTCAATCAACGCTAAGTGCGGCATGAACGGGGGACACGGCTTCCAGCCGTGCCTAATCATTTCCGGCTTTCGTCCCTAAGGGAAATCAATTCCGTCTAGAACCCAGAACCTTCCGCCACCTTTCGTTTTGTTTAAATTTGATTTCTAATCCTCACAGACCCTGCTCATGAACCAGACACTGGCTTGGATTCTCTTCAATGTATTTGTCGCCGCCATGCTGGTACTTGATCTCGGCGTCATCAATCGCCATGCGAAGAGATCTAGCCTGCGTCATGCGCTCGCCTGGAGTGGGATATGGATCGCCCTGGCAGCGGCGTTTGCCGCCATTCTCTATTTCGCACAAGGCCGCACTCCCGCGCTCGAATTCTCTACCGGGTACGTGATCGAACTCTCGCTTAGCGCCGACAATCTCTTCATTTTTCTTCTGATCTTCCGCTATTTTCGGCTGCCCGAACACGAACAGCATCGCGTGCTGTTCTGGGGAATCATCGGCGCAATCATTATGCGTGCGGTTTTTATATTCGCCGGCGTGGGCCTGATCCGAAGATTTCACTGGATCATCTACGGTTTCGGCCTTCTCCTCCTCTATAGCGGCATCCGGCTGCTGTTTCAGCGCGGTGCAGAAGTCCATCCGGAGAAGAATCCATTACTGCGCCTGCTTCGGAAGTTCATGCCCGTAACGCCAGACTACGTCGGCAGCAGATTCTTTGTGCGCGGCGAGCGACTCTGCGCGACTCCGCTTCTGCTCGTGCTCATTGTGATCGAAACTACGGACGTAATCTTCGCCATTGACTCCATCCCTGCCGTCCTGTCAATCACTTTGAACACGTTCATTGTTTATACGTCAAATATTTTTGCGATCCTTGGCTTGCGTTCGCTGTTCTTCACGTTATCCGGGCTTATGGATTTGTTCGAGTATTTGCACTACGGAATTTCTTGCGTCCTGGTATTTGTCGGCGCGAAGATGCTGCTCTCGCACCATTACCCAATCCGCACCGATATTTCCCTGGCAGTGATAGGAGGAATTTTGCTGGTGACGATCGTTGCATCGGCCCTGCATCGCGACGACGATGAAGCAGCGGCCTAGTACGTTGATTGAATTTCACCGGCGGGCAGCTACTCGAACCTGATCTTTTCCGCGCCGATCACTGAATGCTTCTTGAACTTCGCATCATTGTGGTCGGGATAATCTGTACGATAGTGCGCGCCGCGGCTTTCTTCCCGCGCCAAAGCGGAACGCGCCACCAACATTCCCACGATCTGCAAATTTCGTCCTTCATAGTCGCGGCGGCTGTGCGGATGCGAAACCTCCTCACCAATTTCGCCCAATCTTTTTATCGCTTCTTCCAATCCGCTCCCGGTGCGAACGATACCAACGTCCTTCCACATGAGCTCTTGAAGTTCACTGATTGAAGCATCTACGGGAATACTCACCGGGCCATTCGAGTAAGCCGCTGCAGGATCGCTGGCTGCCCGCTTTGCTGGCGCTTTGAGTTCATCGCGCATTTTTCTTCCTGCGCGGGCGCCGAATACCAGTCCTTCCAGCAGGGAATTGCTGGCTAGCCGATTCGCGCCGTGGACGCCAGTCCCTGTCGCCTCACCAGCAGCGTACAACCCGGGCAACGTCGCCCGGCCATCGAGATCGGTGCGCACTCCTCCCATGGCGTAATGCGCCGCCGGGCGAATGGGAACGAACTCGCTGGTGATGTCGATGTTGTACTGCATGCAGGTGGCATAGATTCGCGGGAAGCGTTTCCGAATATGGCCTTCATCCAGATGCGTCATATCGAGATAAACCACCGGCTCTTTCGCCTTCACGCGTTCCAGTTCATGCATGATCGCGCGCGCCACCACGTCACGCGGTGCCAGGTCGCCCATCGGATGATACTTCGCCATGAAGCGCATCATCTCCATATTGCGGAGATACGCCCCTTCGCCGCGCAGAGCTTCGGAGAGCAGAAAACGGGGCGCCTTCTTCAGGTAGAGTGCAGTCGGATGAAATTGAACGAACTCCAGGTCACTGACTTCAGCGCCGGCCCGGTAAGCCATTGCAACTCCGTCGCCGGTGGCAACGCTCGGATTCGTCGTGTTCACATAAAGCTGACCCATGCCTCCCGTAGCCAGCAGCACCGCAGAGGCATCGATCGTACTGTGTGCCCCGTGATCGTCAATTACCTGCACTCCAATTACCCGGCCGTTCTCGGTCACCAAATCAGTTGAGAACTCAAATTCTCTGATGCTAATTTCGGGAAGCGTCTTGGCCTTGGCGTAAAGCGCGCGCTGGATCTCGCGTCCAGTGGAGTCACCATGCGCATGCAAAATTCGATTGCGGCTATGAGCGCCTTCACGCCCAAAGGTGAGCTTGGTACCCTCGCGATCGAACTGCGTTCCCCACGCAATCAGTTCTTCGATCCGCTCCGGAGCGTCCTCAACCAAAACTTTCGCAGCTTCTGGATTGCACAAGCCATCGCCGGCATTCAGCGTGTCCTGCAGGTGCAGGCTGATCTCATCTTCGTCGCTGAGCGCTGCGGCAATTCCGCCTTGCGCGAATTGCGTGCTGGAATTCGCGACCTCGCGCTTCACAAGCACCATCACCCGCCCCGCAGGAGCGAGTTCGATCGCTGCCCGCAGGCCGGCAATTCCTGCGCCGATGACCAGAAAATCGGTCTCAGAAGGGACGGCTGGCATGACCGAATGGTATACCTGAAATCCGCGGCATTCTACAAGCGTGCTCGCAGTTCAGCGGTACCATTGGCTGACGCCTGATGGTTACCACCTGCCTTGCTATCATGTTCCCAGTGCTTCGCATTCCCATTACAACCGCATCACGCAATTACGAAGCCGTGATTGAGCACGGCCTCCTCGCACGTGCGGGGGAGATTCTGCGCGAGGTGTTCAGCGGAACACCGCCCGTGTTCGTGATCACCGTCCCCCCGGTTCGCCACCGCTGGGGAAAAACGTTGCTGCGATCTCTCACCGGGGCAGGCTTCAAGACCAAAATCGTTGAGATGCACGATGGCGAACGGTTCAAACGCTTGTCCAGCGTGGAGAACCTTGCTGAGGATTTGCTCAGGCTAGGTGCAGATCGGAAAACCGTTATCGTCGCATTCGGCGGTGGCGTAGTCGGGGATGTCGCCGGCATGCTCGCGTCGGTATACATGCGAGGAGTGCAACTCGTTCAAATTCCTACCACGGTGCAGGCACAGGTTGATGCCGCTGTCGGTGGCAAAACCGGAGTGAACCTGAACTCCGGCAAGAACCTGCTGGGTACGTTTTATCAACCGGCAGTGGTGCTTATTGATCCAGCCACGCTCTCCACATTGCCGGATCGCGAGTTTCGCGCTGGCATGTATGAAGCGCTGAAATGCGGGGTGATCGGCAACGCCGGCTTATTTATCCGGCTTGAGCGGTGTTCGATTAAGTCATTGCGGAAAGATCGTGAGCTGCTCATCGACGCGATCGCCGAGTCCGTAAAGCTCAAAGCTCAGGTCGTCTCCGCCGACGAAAAAGAGGGGGGCTTGCGTCGCGTTCTCAACCTCGGACACACGCTTGGTCACGCGCTCGAAACTGCAACTTCTTATCGCCACTTTTTGCATGGAGAGGCGGTTGCCTGGGGCATGGTCGCTGCTGCGAAAATTGCTGACGAAATGCGCTTCTCAAATAATGGGACCTTCGCCCGCATTCGCGATGCCAGTCTCGCCTGGGGAAAGCTTCCATCCGTTAGCGTAACCACTTCGAAAGCTATGGCTCTGATTCGCTCGGACAAGAAAACCGAATCCGGCGTGGTGAACTTTGTCCTACCTAAAGAAATTGGTCAAGTTGATGTTGTAAGCGGCGTGCCGGACGGCGCCGTTTCGGCAGCACTTGCAGAGATTCGGCGGCTCTCGCGTGAGTAGGGCAGTGACAGAAAAACCCGACTCCGTTGGTAAAGTGAATAACGATGTCATTCGGGGTGCCGCTCCAGCAGGCGCATCCGATCGCGATTCCGCCGCCCGTGCTGTGCGCGAGATGTTCACCGCGATTGCGCCCCGTTATGATCTGCTCAACCATCTTCTCTCCGTCGATCTACGCTGCGGCACCGGCGACATGGCGCTCGCATTGCGGAAGGAAGGCCAGCAAGCAGACATAACCGGTGCCGACTTTTCTCACGCAATGCTAGTGTTGGCTTCGAAGAAGAACTCATCGCGTCCCATCCGCTGGATCGAAGCCGACGCATTGCAGCTTCCGTTTCCTGACCATAGCTTCAACCTCGTCACCTCTGCATTTGGCTTCCGCAATCTCGCTGACTACGATGCCGGTTTGGGTGAAATTTTCAGAGTGCTTCGGCCGGGCGGCGAATACGGCATTTTAGAATTCAGCGAGCCTGAGGGATTTATGGGCAAGATCTACAACGTCTATTTCAAGTCCATTCTGCCGCGAGTGGGCAGGTTGATTTCCGGAAATAGCGGGGCCTATTCCTATCTTCCTGCATCAGTCGAGCGATTCCCGCAGCCACCAGAAATACTCAACCGCATGAAGGTTGTTGGCTTCCGCGACGTTTCCTGGACTCCATACACATTTGGAATTGCGGGATTATTCCGCGGAAAACGCTAGGCCTTTCCCACAGGGGCAGCTTGGACTCTGGCCCCTTCTTGCCGGAAGCACTCGGCAAACGCATCCGCGACCGGGAAACGAATCACGGTTCCGTATTCAGAACCGAGAAATTCCTCCAGGCGCGAGGTATCCATGATCGTGTCCGAAGTCATATAAAGTGCCACATCTGGAGGGATAGTCGAGAGCTTCATTGACCATAAGAGCCGCAGCACTAGGGCAAACAGCTTCTCCGTCGGAACCTGCACCAGTTTCGCATTCGCAAGGCGAACGCATTGCTCGTAGGTCATAGCCCCACCCCGCCCGGCAACATTCAAAATAGTGAGCCGTCTTCCTTCGGGTTCCGACTTATTCAAAATAAACGCAACCAGTCGCGCCACATCATCCACGTGGACAAACTGAATTCGGTTCTGCAAATATTTATTACCTGACGGCAACATGCAGGGAAGCCGTTTCCCTTGCTTCCGCATTTTTGCAGCTCGCTTGCTGGCGCCGCCCGGAATGCCGCGAAATGCTTCCATAAAATAATTGTCGATGCTGGCCCCGGCAAAAATGTGCGGACGCAAAACATAAACACTGCAGCCACGCAATGCCGGCGCTCGCTGCTGCACAACCCGGTCCGCCTCCATTTTGTGGATTCCATAAACGTAGGTGTGTGCCGCCAATGGGGTCTCTTCTTGTGCAGGCGTGGAGAGGCCCGGCCCATACGCTGAGACGCTGCTCATAAAAATGAATTTTTCTACCATCGGCCATTCGCGGTTGGCCTCGGTTACGGCTTCCATAACGCGCGCAGTTCCGGCCACGTTCACTTGCCACATCCGGTCACGGTCCAGAATGCCGGTTCGCACTGCATCCATCACGAACGCCAGGTGCACGACTGCAACTGGCCTGATCTCCCGCAGCAGATGGATCATTTCCAGGCAGGAGGATTCCAGGCTCAGATCCATCTTCACGAATTGCAAAGCAGAATCAGTTTGCGGCGGACGGAAGTCCACCCCAACTACACGGAATCCGGAGAGCATGGGCAACAAGCGCTGCCCGAGATTTCCGGAAATCCCGGTCACAATTATGGACGGAAGTGCGTCCGCCATTTATTTCTTTCCAGGCGGCGGGGGCGCAGTTGTACCCTGTTTTGCCGGCTGCTCGCCGGGGTTGCGTAGACTCGGAGGCGCGGGACCAGCAAAGTACGTGCTGTCAAGCGTGGTCTTCGCAGATTTCTCCAGCGAGTCGAACGCATTCTTCACGTTCTGACCCTGCACCGTGCGCGCGATCTCATCATGCACAGTGGCAAGTGGCAGGTCTTTAATCTCTGCGACTTTGTAGATTCTGTAGCCAGAAGGGTCGCTAAACACTTGGGACACCTCACCTGGCTTCAGATCGAAGATAGAAACGTCGGTCGTAGGAATATTGTTTTTGCGCACATTCTCGATTTTGATATTTGTAACTTTGGCCTTGGTTCCGGCAAAATCGTTGGATTCCTGCTGTAGCTTCACCGGGTCTTCACCTGCCGCCGCCCGAGCGCGCAACTTGTCAGCCTCCTGTTTCATGTCTGCTTCCGAGGCTTCGCGTTTCTTTTGCGCATCGGCATCATTCGGCTGTCCGGCGGGGGCCTCAAGCTGTTTTTGCTTGGGCACGTAAATCCGATCGAAGCTTATGGTCTTGTAGTCGCTCTGGTGTTCCTGATAATAGGCGTTGATGTCGCTCTCGGGCACATTGGCAGCATCGCGTTGCATCTTTTCCGCAGCTTGCCGCGCCAGAAGTTGTGTCCGGGCAATATACATTTGTTCGTCAAAGTCGGGGTTTTTGTCGAGGCCCATTTCATGCGCTTTTTCGGCCAGCACTAGGAGGGTTACATAACGGGTGGCGAACGCTTTTTTATTGGCCGCCGGCATGTTGGGCTGCACTGCATTTACCAGCTTCTCGAAATCCGCCCGGGTAATTACAGTGCTGCAATCGGCAGGTGTAGCGTTGCTGTTAGGCGGTTTCTCGCAGAGTCCCTGGACAGTGATCACTGGCGCGTCAGGCGCAACCATCGAATTCGGAATCAGTTCATTCGAATCCGACGCACGTGGCTTAAGAGTGGGAGCCGGCTTCGGAGTCTGGCCTGTGGCTATGGCAGCCAGCAGCAGACAGACGACTCCATGCAAAACGCTTTTCAAGGAATACCTCCGGGGAAATTGAAAGGATAATAAAGAATCCTAGCACAGGCTGAGCGGATCAACTTTCCCTGGATCACTTGGCGGAACCCTCTCTCACAGCGATAATTCCCATATGTCAGGTGTGCCAGCGGCCTTCAGTTCCGAGTCGATGCAGACCGAGAAGCGCAGGGCTGCCGCCAATTCACTGTGGGCCGCGCTGGCCATTACCGGCCTGAAGATTTTCGTCGGCATTGCCACCGGCAGCCTGGGCATTTTGTCTGAAGCTGCGCATTCCGCGCTGGACCTGGTTGCGGCAACCATCACGCTTTATTCGGTCCGCGTTTCGGATAAACCCGCCGACGCCGATCATCAGTATGGCCATTCCAAGGTAGAAAATTTTTCTGCCTTTATCGAAACCGGTCTGCTGCTGGTCACTTGTGTGGTGATCGTCTACGAAGCGATTAAGCGTTTGTTCTTTCACCATGTGGAGATTGAGCCTAGTCTGGCCGCATTTCTCACTTTATTTTTCTCCATGGCGGTAGATTTCTGGCGTTCGCGTGCACTCGGCAATATCGCGGCAAAGTACGACAGCCAGGCCCTGCAGGCGGACGCGCTTCATTTCTCTACCGACGTCTGGTCGAGCGGAGTCGTCGCCCTTGGACTCTCTTCGTGGCCGGTGTTATCGTTTTCGTTAGTACGCGCCTGGCGCGTCGCACTATCGACGCGCTTCTCGATGCCGCTCCCATCGGCGCTCGTAGCAAAATCATCGCTGCCCTAAAGAGTGTGGAGGGCCTGCTCGAAGTGGACCGTGTGCGCATCCGCCGGGCCGGCAACCGCTACTTTGCGGATGTCTCGATCGGGCTGGCGCGCAACGTAACTTTCCAGCGCTCCGGCCAGGTTGCCGACCAAGTGACCAGCACTGTGCATCGCCTGCTTCCGAACGCAGACGTTGTGGTCCACTCCATCCCTCGGGCCCCTTCGGCGGAAAATATTTTCGACCGGGTTCGCGCCGTCGCGACCCGCCACAACCTGAACGTGCACGACGTCAGTGTCCAGGATTTGCACGGGCACTTGCATGTAGAGCAACACCTGGAAATGGACGAGAAGTTGCCATTGAAACAGGCGCACGATGGCGTGAGTATGCTCGAGGCCGAAATTCTTCATGAAGTGCCGGAGATAGCGTCAATCCTCACGCATATTGAGAGCGAACCAGCCACCATCGAAGCCGGCGAACAGATTCAGCGCGATGCTCGACTGGAAAGTCGCCTGAAGTCAGTTTCCAGTGAATTTCCTGAAATTCTGGACACTCACGACATTGCGGTCAAGCGCGTCAATGGACGCGTATATGTCTCGTGCCACTGCACTTTTCCAGATGAAATGCCGCTCTCACACGTACACGATGTGTCCACCGCGCTCGAAGCCCGGTTCAAGCAGGAGGCGCCGGAGTTGTTCCGCGTCTTAATCCATCCAGAGCCAAAAACAGACAACCGGAGGTGACAGTTGGTCAAGGCAAACGTGAAGTGGGCGAGCGAGATGCAGTTTGCTGGGACTGGCAACTCGGGTTATCCCGTGCTCATGGATGGCAACGGCAAAGTCGGCAATAGCCCGATGGAACTTGTACTGCTCGCACTCTGCGGATGCACCGCTTACGATGTGGTGAGCATTCTGCAAAAGAAGCGCGAACCGCTCATTGCTGTCGAGGTCAGCGCAGAGGCGGAAAAAGCTCCTGAGCCGCCGCGCGTTTACACATCGATCAAGCTGCTTTACCGGGTCTCGGGAAAGGTCGCTCGCAAAGCTGTCGAAGATGCGGTGCGCCTGTCAGAAGAGAAGTACTGTTCAGTGTCCGCCATGTTGAACAAGACTGCACGTATCAGCTACGAAATTAAATTGGACACCGACTAAGCAAAGATAAAGAATGACGCGAAGCGCCGACGTATCTCCGACTTCAATCCAGTCTGTCTCTGAATTGCCCGACCCGCCGCGGAGTTCGCTCTGGGGCTTTGTCTACATTGGTGCGGCCGCTTTTTTCTGGGGCCTTTCTGCCAGCTTAGGCCGCGCCGCCTTCACTGGACGCCTGCTGCCGCACTCCGGCATCCGCAGTGTCGACCCGCTGATTCTTTCCCAGTGCCGCACCAGCTTTTCATTCCTAGCGGTGGCGATTGGTTTGTTCGCAAGGCGAGGTTTCGGACCGCTCTGTCTGCCGTGGCGCGATCTGGGGAAGCTATTCGTACTCGGTTTGGCCGGAGTGGCCGCGTCCAACTATTT
>QHZX01000090.1 GCA_003224835.1 Acidobacteriota bacterium
TCCTACGACAAAGCTCCTGACCAGCAGCATTTTTTGGGACGCGCGCGAACGCGCAAATTATTCCGCGCGATTCTGGCGAACCGTAAGAAGACGTGGCGCTTCAATCAATCGGTTCTATTTCTCGAGTTCCTGATGGGAAAGCGGCATTATGCCTGCACGCCCTGGGGCATGCCGACTTACAACATCTTCGGCTGGCAGAAGCCCTGTTACCTGCTGCAGGACGGATATGCGGATTCGTTCCAGGAACTGCACGATTCGACGGAGTGGCAGAATTATGGGACGGAATCCGGCAATCCGCGCTGCGCGAACTGCATGGTGCATAGCGGATATGAGGCCACCGCCGTGAACGACACATTTGGATCACTGCGAGGTTTCGTGGATACGGTGAAGGCGACATTGTTCAGCAGCCATCCGGATCCGGAAGCTACGAGATTGCTCGACGAAATGTCGGCCGAGGCTGCCGGGCCGCTGGTGCAGATCGAGACGGGAACGCTGGAAGAAAGCCGAGCCTAGCCAGGTTTGTATCAGGGCACGACTTCAGTCGTGTCGAAATATGCATTCAGTATTTGTCATTTCGAGCGAAGTAGTACCATTCGCTTGCGAATGGATCTTCGCAGTCGCTCGGAATGACAATGAAATAAAATCAGAAACATCATGAGCGTTCCCCAACGAGGCGTCACTAATCCCGAAGAGCTTGAACACGCGCCTGGACGCGAGCGCGAGAACCTGGAAGGTTGGATTCCGGAGCTGGCCAGCGGAGAAGAAATTCGCGCGGCTTTAGAAAAGGCTTTCGATTTTCGCGGAGACGTGACTCTTACGTTGAAGAGCGGTGAAAAGATCGAGGGTTATATTTTCGACCGCCGAACCGGACACTCACTCGCTGATTCCGTCGTTCGCCTCTACCCGAAATCTGGCAATCAGAAAATTTCCATCTCCTACGCCGATATTGCCGCATTGGGATTCACGGGCAAAGATACGGCCGCCGGCAAAAGCTGGGAAGCCTGGATGAAGAAATACCAGGAAAAGAAAGCTGCGGGAGAAAAGAACATCGGATTACACCCCGAAGCGCTTGAGTAAACTTCGTCGGACAAGAGTGTCCGACCCACAGAGCCTCATTCGGGCACAAACACCAAACACACAGGCGCCGGAACTTTCGCGACTTCGCCTACCGTCGTAAGTTTTCCTGTTGATCGATTGATTCGGAACTCCACGATATTGCCGCTCTCTTCGTTAGCGGCCAGCAGCTTCGAACCTGAGGGATCAATCGCGAAATTTCGCGGAGTCTTGCCGCCGCTCGGCACGCGTTGGGTAAATGTGAGTTTGCCCGTTTTGCGATTAACCGTGAACACAGCGATGCTGTCATCGCCGCGATTCGAGCTGTAAAGAAACTTGCCACTCGGATGCATTACGATTTCAGCGGCGTCATTTTTGCCGGAGAATCCGGCGGGAAGCGCTGAGATCTTCTGTATGGATCTGAATGTTTCGTTTGACTCGTTAGCAAGCACGGTGACGGTGGAGTCGACTTCGCCGAGGACATACATGAACTTCCCGTCTCGTGAAAAGGCAACATGTCTCGGGCCAGTGCCGGGGGCGAGAGTGGCAGAAAAGAAGTCTTTCGCGCCGTTTGTCGCAGTCTGGCCGGGACGCGACTCGCCGGGGATCAAAGCACCTTTGTTCGGGTCAAATTTGTAGATCAATACCCGATCCAGGCCCAGATCTGCGACATATGCAAAACGATTTCCTGCGGAGGCTTCGATCCAGTGAGCATGGGAATGCTCCTGGCGCTGTTTGTTTGGGCCGAGAGCGCCTTTGTCATCCTCCACCGATGATGCTTCGCCGATCTGGCCATTAGACGAAACCGGAAATACGGCCACGGTTCCTCCGGTATAGTTTGCTACCAGAAGGTATTTGCCGGTGCGATCGAACGAAATGTAACAAGGATCGGAGCCACGCGACGCAACTTCGTCCAACTGCGTGAGCTTTCCGGTCTGATGATCCATGGTAAAAGCCGTAACTGCACCGCTGGGCGCGCCCTTATAGGTCTGAAGCTCGTTCACCGCATAGAGAAATTTATTTCCAGGCGCGACGGCCAGGAATGATGGGTTTGCGGTTTCCGCGGCAACTCCTAACGGGGCTAATTTGCCCGAGGATTCGTCAAAACGGTAAGAATAGATTCCCTTGCTGCCAGTGTCCTGGCTCTCGGAGCTTGTGTACGTGCCGACAAAGAGAAGGTACTTGTGAGCGCGGGTCTGCGCAAAGCCTGGCGACGCGATCCACGCCTGCACCGACACGAGCAGCAACCACGAACGGAGAGTCATTTTCATTTCTTGTCCTTCGATATTTCCGGAGTCGGTCTTGTGCCCGCAAAGCTTAGGTTTGCAATCAGCTCATCGATTTCATCTTCACTGCCGCCGATGAACGTGAATGACACAATATAGCCTTTCTCGATCATCACAAGTGAGCTTTGCCACATTGTCAGCTTGCCGCGCTCTTTGCTGTAATCGCCGCGTATCAATTGCTTGCGCCCGGATGCAAAGGCATGCGGCTCGTTTATGACTTTGAATCCGCGCTGCTCGGCGAGTTCGGTAATAGGACTGAAATAATCAGCGGCAGTTTTGATCCCCCGATAATTCGCCAGCGGTTCGGCAGCGATCACCACGGCGGAATTGATGGTGTCCCCGGCTGCGGCAGGAGGGCGCTCGAAAACTGCGAGCAGGGTCTTAGAAGAATCTGAGCTTGCCGGCTTCGACTGCTCATCTGAGCTCGATGCCTGGCTGTCTGCCTTCCGTGATTCATCGGAAAAACTTTCGTCTTGCTGCATGTCAGACGTGCGGTCCACCCATCCAAAAATTACTTTGTAGGTGAATCCGAACTGTGGACATTGGAGGAGTTGATCGGCCAGCGGCCCGCATTTCTGCTCAGCAGGAGGCTTTGCTGCCAGCTTGTGGTTTTGAGCGGATAGGTTTGCAGCTATTAGGAATATGAATGCGATCAAAAGAAGGAGGCGAGGCAGACTCACACTTCTATCCTATCGAAAAGCCCGGAGGCATACGCAGACAGAAAGCTCACGCCGCGCGGGCGCCTACGGGTTGGGTGCAATGGGCGCAGCGGCGAGCGTCGATGGGAATCTCGCTCATGCATTCAGGGCATTTTTTGGTTGTCGGATCGGCGGGGGCCTCGGACCTGTGCATACGAGCAACCAGAATATTCACTGGCGTCACCACAAAGTAGTAAACCGCGGCTGCGACCAGCAGAAAAGATATCGCGGCGTTGATGAAATCACCGACTGGGAAGTGCGTGTTGCGAATCGTAAAGCCAAGATATGAAAAATCCGGCTTGCCGACGACGGCGGCAATGAGAGGCGTGAGCAGGTCTTTAGTGAAGGCGGAAACGACAGTGGCGAAGGCTGCGCCAATGACCACGCCGACAGCCATGTCCACAACGTTGCCGCGAAGAATGAACTGCTTGAACCCGCTGAGCATAGACGCCTCCGAAGTGGGACAAAAGAGTATTACGGGATGGGGGCGCCGTCAATTCAGTGTGCCGCCGCGGTAGGACCCGGCTGGATGGCGGTGCTCCCATTACTAGCCCTGAGCTGATGCTAAAGGGTGCTGGGCTATCCAAATAACGTCGTTACGGCAACAGCGCGAGATTCCCGATGGGAGGAGGGCACCCACCCTTCGAACAGCGCGAAAGGTGGGGCAGCCATGTCCTTTCCGGTCGACGAGGCATTGAGAATATCTCTACGCCTGCAGATTTGGAGTCGATCCAATCAACAAGTGCGCAGGGACCTCTTAGCCTCATCGAGTAGCGCGCAACCGTCACAAGCGTCGGCGCGGCTCTACCTCATTGCTCTACAGCATTTCCGTCAGCCGCCGGTCTGGTTCTTTCGCCGGTGGATCGAGAACGCAGCGAGAACTCCACGTTGCGCTCCTGATTGACCTTCACCGTTTGCGGAAGATCGACCAGCGCCAGCGGGACGTTCTGCTCTGCGCCATCTTGCGAGACGCAGTGAAGGTCCGCTCCCTCGATCCAGTAGCTCGTCGCCAATACTGCCGCGCCGGCCTGCAAGGCAATTATCGTCAACTGGCCGTCGTACGACGAGGTGCGTGGCTGCTCGCTGTAAGTAGCCCGACGGACCACGGGGGCAGCGTCTGACCGCATTGCGGAAGCCGGCTGGTAGATCGACGAACTCCTGCGATAACTGCTGGGACGGTAGTCCGGCATGGGCACGCCATTCTTCGCCACGGCAAAGGGCACTTCAACGTCTTCCATCAGGCGGAGCGTAAGGCGGCTTTCGCCTTTAAGCGCCGGAAACGGACCGCGCGCCGGAAGTGTCATGATCTTGACCGGCCAGAACAAAGGAACGGCCCATAACATGGCGTCGCGCTTGGGATGTCCCTTGCCTTTGATGTCGCCATGTGCATCGACCTTGTTGTGCGGCGCGGAGATGACCTTCGCCGAAAGCGGTAGCACGTTCGCTCCGGGCAGGATCATGCGATCGAACTCAATCGAGATCCATCCTTTGCCCCAGAAGTGGCCAAGATTTTTATAATCCTGCAAGTGGCCGCTGAGCTGTGCGCCACGGGGAAAAACCGAGTGCCCGAAGGCCCCAAGCGGACCCAGGTTGCAAAGAACGGGATCACCCACTTGGGCAGTTTTTGATGAAAAGTTAGGCTCGTCCATGGTGCAACGCAGGAGCGTTCCAGCTGGAATGAGATCCCTGGTTGCAGCTTGGGCGACTACGGCGGCTAGAAAGAAAACCGAAAGGACAAGAAAAAGGTACTTCCGAGACATGGCGCCTCCTCATGACTTCGCTGAGAACACGCCCCCTTCTCGGAACCCGAGATAGGCAGGGATTGTAGCATGAATAAACGGAATTTTAGACAGGAAAAATCAACTTCAGGCCACGGATTAAAGCGGATTCACACCGATCAACAGCTCAAACGATGGCAAATCAGCGAGATCTCTGGCTGACTTTTCCTCCTCAGATCCGCATCGGCATAACGATGTAGCGGTACTTGTAGTCTTCGCTGTTGGCGGGGCGGAGCTGGCCGGCGGATTGGGAGTCTTTGAGTTCCAGGCGAACGTCTCCAGCCCCCGCAGCCTTCAGGAAGTCGATGATGTACTGGGCATTGAAGCCAATAGTGAGTGACTCGCCGTTGTAGTCGGTTTCTATTGAGTCTTCGGATTCGCCGGTTTCGGTCGATGACGCTGAAAGCTTCAATTCGCCCTTTTCCAGCTTCAATCGCACTGCCCGGGAGCGCTCGTCAGCAAACTGGGCGACGCGCGAAATGGCTGCTCCCAAGTCTTCACCGTGCAATGAAATGATTCGGCTGTTGTCCTTGGGAAGGACAGCTTCGAAATTGGGGAACTGGCCGGTGAGTTGGCGCGAGGTCAGAAGCCGCTGCCCGATCCGGAAGAATAGCGTCGATTCATCTTTCGCGAATTCAATGGTCTCGACGTCCGTGGAGTCCACCAAAGACCTCAGCTCATCCATTGCCTTCTTCGGTACGAGGGTTTTCAGTTCCCCTGAGACGCCTTCGAACTTCTGGCCATTGCGTTCCACGTGCGCCAA
>QHZX01000091.1 GCA_003224835.1 Acidobacteriota bacterium
CCAAAGCCAATGTTGATTGATTGGATCCCAATTTGTTTCCCGCAAAATCATGCATTCCGCTGAAAGTAGGGTACGTCCCAGTAAAAATCACCGTGTGGGAAGGAAGCGTCACCGGCACCGCAGTGTACGCTCGCTGGAAGCGAATGCCATCGGCGGCGAGTGCGTCGATATTTGGAGTGTGAATCTGCTTGTAGCCGTAGCAACCCAGGTGATCGGGCCGCAGCGTATCAATAGTTATTACGACAACGTTAAACGCCTTTGGAGCCGGTCCAGACGCAGGCAATGTTGTTGAGATCAGGAGCTGGACCAGCAGAATTACGGCACAGCGGAAGAGGGGCATTGCAATTCCGAAATTATATCCCAGCTTTTGGCGCGCGGCTTGGTTGGCGCGCTGTGCTAGTCTCAACTGAAATGAAGGCGAGGCACATCCTACTTGCCCTTTATGTGATGTCTCCAGGTTTTGTGTCGAATGCGCAGACACATTCGAAGACATCTCAGCCGAATGTCTTCCTTATCACCATTGACACGCTTCGTGCCGACCACGTGCATTGCTACGGATACAAAGATATTCGAACTCCGGCCCTCGACAGCCTGGCGAAAGACGGCATTCGTTTCGCTCACGCGTTTACTCCTAGTCCCATCACAAATACTTCACATACGACAATTTTGACCGGCCTGCTTCCGAGCTCGCATGGGGTCACGGATTTCGCCGTTCCGCTATCGTCCTTGCATGCGACGTGGGCCGAATTGCTCAAAGGTAATGGTTTCCACACCGCTGCTTTCATTGGCGCGGTCATTCTGGACAGTCATTCGCTGGCGCCGGGCCTGGATCGCGGTTTTGATTTTTACGACAACTTTCCTGATAACTTGCCATCACAAGTTCATTGGGGGCGAGTGGAACGGCGCGGCATGGATGTCGCCGCACGTGCGGAAAAATGGCTGACAGCGCATCCGGGCGGCGCTCATTTTGTCTGGGTTCACCTCTACGATCCACATGACCCTTACCAGCCGCCGCCACCTTATTCGCAGACTTATAAGGGCCGACTCTATGACGGAGAGGTCGCATATGCCGATTCGGCGCTGGGAAATTTTCTCGAATATTTAAAGAAACGAGGATGGTACGAGAACTCAATTGTGATTATCGTCGGAGACCATGGCGAAGGCTTGGGCCAGCACGGCGAGGAAACACACGGGATTTTTCTCTACGACTCAACTACGCATGTGCCACTGATCATAAAATTACCTGGCAATATGGGCTCTGGAAAAGTGGTTAATGCACAAGTCCGCACTACTGACATTCTTCCCACGGTTGTCGATTTGGTCGGCATTCAAACGAGTACCAAATTTGACGGTGAATCTCTAAAGCCGTTAATCGGCGGAGACGTACCAGATGCCCGCGTTGCATTCGGAGAGACAGATTACCCCTTGCGCTTCGGATGGGCACCCTTGCGTTCGGTGCGAGAACCGGGATTCAAATTCATTGAAGCGCCGCGTCCAGAGTTGTACGCCCTGCAAGAGGACCCCGGCGAAGTGCACAACACCTATGCTCCATGGGACCGCACGGTGCAGAAGGCGCGCGCGATGCTGGCGGAGTTAAGAGCGAAAATGCCGGCTCCAGTACCGTCATCTGCCACCGTACCTCAGGGCACAGTTAATGAACTAAAGGCCTTGGGTTATTTAGGGCGTGCCGACGTTGGCAGTTCAACCAATGTTCCTGAGCCTTCGCTTTTGCCTGATCCTAAGGACAAAATTCAGGAAGCGAACCTGCTGCACACGGCAATGATGGCCGGAGAAGACAATCGTCCCTCTGACGCGCGCGCCGCCTTGGAAAAAGTTCTCCAGCTTGATCCGAAATCCCCCACTGCCCTGCGGCAAATCGGCGAACTGGAATTGAAGGCAGGCGATTATGCTGAGGCCGCTGGGCATCTGCGAACTGCGCGGGAGATTCGTCCTGACGATGCGACGGCTGCTTATGATGAGGGGCAGGCGCGAGAAAAGCTGGGTGATTTTTTGGGAGCCCGGGAGGCCTTGCAAACCAGTCTTAAACGTACGCCAGGACAACTGCCGGCGCGCCTGCTGTTGGGCCGAGTCTACCTCGAATTAAAGGACCCAAAATCTGCCGAGGACCAGTTCGAGGCCGCGACACTCCTGGATTCTAAAAACCTTCACGCGCAGCTCGGAGTAGCGCAGGCGAAAATTGCGGAAGGAAATCAGAGCGCCACTATCGAGAATCTAAAATCCCTGGCGGCCTCGCATCCCAAAAATCCGCAAATCTTCGATCTTCTCGCAGAAGCTTACCGGAGCATGGGGCAGAACCAGGATGCCATCCGAGCCGAAAGTCGGGCAAAAGCTCTTCGGGGCAATACCAACAAATAAATCTCGACAGATCCGACACCAGAACGCTATTTCTTCGCAACCTTGCTGTCGCCTGACTCGAAAATCTGCGTCAGCACGTGTCCGCGCATCTGTTCCGGCTGTGCGATGCCGTAGATGTGCAGGATAGTCGGCGCAACGTCGTACACTGACGCTTCGAAACCCATCAGTCGGAGATCGTGTTTGATTCCCGGTCCCATCGCGAAAAACGATCCTGGTACATCATCGCCGTCGGCAAAGTCGTGCTTGGCAATTACCGGCGTGGTCTTCTCGTGATCCATGTGGGCGTGCGGATCAGTTTCTTCGAACTCGCGCAGCGGTTTGATTCCATGATCAGACACGATGATTACATATGTGTTGTCGTCGATGTTGTTCAACACGGTGCCCAGCACCTTGTCGAAACCAATGTATTGATTGGGGAAAGCATCCGAACGGACGCCATTAATTTTTGGATTGTAACCCACATTATAAGGAGCTATCGGGTACAGCCAATGCCCGGTGCGGTCTTCGCACGATTGCGCCAACCAGGTGAAATCGGTTGGATGGTTCTTCAGGAGATAGTCAAATAGCTTGGTCTGTTGTTCGCGGATCACATCCACTCGCTTCAGCCATGAATCGATCACCTCCGCCTCGTGTCCTCTCAATTGCTCGGCCGAGGGCATGCGTTCGCAATCAATGTAGAAATCGCCGACATTTTTTAGCAGTTCCGGTTTCATGCTCTCCGGATAAACCGCTGCTCCACCCTCCACCTCCGACAGCTTGGGCGCGCACAGGACGCCGTCTTCGCAATTCTTGCCGCGCGTCAGCATCCCGCTGATCATGTAACCGTTGACCGGCATGACAGGAAACGTTGCTGGCACATTCGCCATGCCGACAGATACGTCGTGCTTGGAAAGAATTGACCAGATCGGTTCCTCTTTTAGCATGTTGGTATTGGCGGTTATGCCGCCTACGAGAAACCCGGTTACGCCGTGTTCCTCGGGTTTGGTACTTGTAAATATGGTCGAATAAACTCGTGGGCAATTGGGAGAGCTTACCGTTCGCAGCTTGCCATAAGCGCCCTTTTTAATGACCTTCGCCAAATTCGGCATGTCTCCTTTGAGCAGCAGAGGCCGAATGACGTCGAGTTCCATGCCATTCACCCCGATGACCACTACGTGGGGCTTCGGCTTGGAGGTGCTTTGGGTCTGACCAGCTAACGGAAACGTTAAGGATAAGCAGATGATGGCGGCTAACAGAGTAAAACGCGGGCCCATTGGAGACCTCTCTTCAGGAGCTAACGAACTTCTTGGGCATGATTATACGGCACGATTGTGCAGGCCTGCACCCCAGCTCGGTTTTTGCTAACCTATGTTCGCTCCCATTCACACGAGGTGATTATGTCAGGAGGCAGCCGCTTGCTTCTACTGGTTCTCTTCTCTTTTCTATTCATCGTCACAGTTTTCGCGGATGACGCGCATGTGGCGCCTTCACCGATTACGGGCCCTCCTCCGGCTGACAAGAAGCCGGTTGAAGAAATTCTTCACGGCCATAAGATCACCGACCCCTACCGCTGGCTGGAAGATGCGAAGAGTCCGGATACACAAAAGTGGGTGGGGAAAGAACTTAGCTACACTCGCAGCATCCTGGATCCGCTGCCCGGAAGAAACGAGTTGCACGAGCGCTTAGAGAAGCTGCTATCGATCGGCAATATTTCAGCGCCTCAGATTGGCGGCCAATATTACTTTTATACAAAACGTGAGGGCACGCAGAATCAGCCCGTGCTCCTGGTCCGCGACGGTTTGCTGGGTAAAGACCGTGTCTTGGTCGATGTGAATGCGCTCGCGCCAGACGGAACCATTGCTCTCGACTGGTGGGCACCTTCGGAAGATGGAAAGTATGTAGCGTACGGCACCTCGCCGAGCGGTTCTGAAATCAGTACGCTGCGGGTTATCGAAACCGAAACCGGTAAGTTGCTCCCGGATGCGATTGAGAGAACTCGCGCCGCCAGCATCGCCTGGAAGGTGGACGATTCCGGCTTCTACTACACGCGTTATCCGAAGAAGGGGGAAGTTGCAGAGGGACAGGAAAATTACAATCGGCATGCTTTTTACCACGCGCTCGGATCTGACCCCGCGAAGGACCCGCTGATTTTTGGCGAGGGCCGCGATCCACAGGACTGGCCTGACGTTGACATTTCAAATGATGGCCGCTGGCTTCTAATTACTGTCGAGCAAGGTTGGACGAAGAGCGAACTCTACTTGCAGGACTTGAAAGCCGGCACGGCGCCAGTTCGCATCACTGAGGGGAAAGAGTTTCTTTATGGCGGCCAGATCGTAAATGGAAAAATCTACATCACGACCAACGAAGACTCTCCTAGATATCGGACATTCGTTGCGGATACAGGCTCTCCGTCCCGCTCAAGTTGGAAGGAAATAATCCCGCAAAGCGACGCCATTCTTCAGGGAGCCATGGTTGTCAATGGACTTCTCCTTGCGCAATATGAGCAGAATGCCAGCTCCCAACTGAAATTATTCGATACGCATGGCAAACCGCTCGGCGATGTTAAATTGCCAGCGATCGGAAGCGTATTTGGCCTCGGTGGCAAATGGAACCGTAAGGAGGCCTTCTTCGCGTTTCATTCCTTCACCATTCCAGATTCCATTTATCAGATTGATCTGAATGGCCGTGGCACTTCACTGTGGAGCAAAGTTGAGGCGCCGGGAATCAATCCGGATCGGTACGAAGTCAATCAGGTCTGGTTTAAGTCTAAGGACGGCACACGCGTGCCGATGTTCGTGTTTCATAAAAAAGGGCTTGTGCTCGACGGAAAGACTCCAACGCTGCTCACGGCCTATGGCGGTTTTAACGTCAGTCTTACTCCTAACTTTCTGGGGGAACGCTACCTTTGGCTGGAGCACGGTGGCGTGTTCGCGGTCGCAAATTTGCGGGGCGGCGCCGAATACGGGGAAGCCGAATATCTGATCGCGCAGAAATACACTGATAAAGATCACCTCGCGATCCGGGGCGGCTCGAACGGTGGATTACTCATGGGCGCCGCGCTAACGCAAAGACCGGACCTATTTCGCGCTGTGATCTGTCAGGTTCCATTGCTCGACATGTTGCGCTATCAAAATTTTCAGATTGCCAAGCTCTGGGTCCCTGAGTACGGATCGTCGGATGATCCTAAACAGTTCGAATGGCTGTATGCGTACTCGCCTTATCATCACGTGCAGGCCGGCGAGGAGTATCCCGCGATTCTCTTTATGACCGCCGATACCGACACTCGCGTTGATCCTATGCATGCGAAGAAGATGGCGGCACTGATGCAGGCAGAAGCGGCCAACGGTCGCAGCCGGGAGCGTCCGATTCTGTTGCGCATCGACACCAAAGCCGGCCACGGTGCTGGTAAACCGATCGCCAAACAGGTTGAAGATCTGACTGACATCTATTCATTTTTGTTTTGGCAATTGGGAATGAAGTAGGTTGTAGATTTCAGATTGCGACCAGGGACTCACAAATCTCAAATCTACAATCTGAAATCTCAAATCTAATTTAATCTTATGCCCGAGCTTCCCGAAGTCGAGACTATTGCCCGCGGTCTTGACAAGCGCGTCACTGGAGCTGTGATCGAGTCGGTATGGCTAGGCTCGAAACCTGAGCCGCTCAAGTCATCTGCTGCAGAAATTGCCGCTGCTCTGCAATCGAGGACCATTGCTGGCGTGCGACGCGTAGGCAAGCACATCGTGTTTGACCTCCAGTCTTCGAAGAATGGCACTGTCGCTCATTCGGAATCGCAGTGGATCGTCCACCTCGGAATGACCGGAAGTTTGCGGATCTTTTCAGCGGACGAGGATATTGAAAAGCATACCCATGCGGTTTTGCGGCTTAACTCCGGACGCGAATTGCGGTTCGTCGATCCCCGCCGCTTTGGCCGGCTTAGCGTAATCGAAAGATTTGAAGCTCCTGGCGCGGAACCGCTTCAAGTTAAGTTCGACGATTTCGTCGCGTTATTCCGCCGCCGCAAAACTCCGATCAAAAGTGCCTTGCTCAACCAAAAGCTTCTAAGTGGAGTCGGCAATATATATGCTGACGAAGCTTTGTTCCGAGCTGGCATCCGGCCCAGAAGACGCGCGGCCTCCCTCACCCGCGACGAATTACACAAATTACATTCAGCGCTAAAGAAGGTTCTGAAAGAAGCCATCCGGCTTGGCGGCTCGAGTATTTCGGATTACGTGGATGCCGATGGTGGAGAAGGTTTTTTCCAACTGAAGCACCGAGTTTATGGACGCGAAGCCAAGGCATGCCTGGTGTGCAAGGCTCCGATCAAACGCATAGTTATTGCGGGACGTAGCAGCCACTACTGCCCCCATTGTCAGAAATGACTACACCGCTTACCGGTGCCCCAGTCAATACCTAGAGGCGTCCCGGACCTGGCACGGCACACCCTTTGTAGCAGACCTTATAATTTGACAACGCCAGTTCACCGAGGCCCCCGTGCTTAAATTGATTGCCTTCATCTGCTTGTTTATCGCGCTCTGTTCCCCGAACCAAGTCTCTTCTCAACAACCACAACCGCCGCCTGGGACCGGTCCGCGGATTGGCGAGCCGCCGCCGGACGAATCTGGCCCCGCCGTGCCCTCTCGAATTCAGAAAGACATGGAAAAGAAGGCAAACGAGGAGCGCCAGACAGGGCTGAAACGCGACACAGAGAAATTGCTCAAGCTCTCAACCGAGCTGAAGGAATATGTGGACAAGAGCAATGAAAACATTCTCTCGGTCGACGTAATAAAGAAGGCGGACGAAATAGAAAAGCTTGCTCACAGCGTTAAGACCAGAATGCGCGGGGCCAACTAGCGGTATACCCCGGTCCTAAACATTGCTTTGTCTGGGTTCTCTCTTTTACACTGTGTTGCAACAGAGTTTCATTAGTAGGAGCATATATCGTGCCCATTCCTCACACCGAAGTACCTGGACACCTACAGGCTGCATTGGCATCGCGCGGGCTAC
>QHZX01000092.1:0-5563 GCA_003224835.1 Acidobacteriota bacterium
TGCGCGTTTTGCAGGCGCTTCAGGACCTCGGGCCGCGGATGATGGTAAACGTTCCGCGCTCCCACCGAAATGATCGCGAATTGTGGCTTCACGGCTGCCAGCAAATCTTCGGCGCTGGACGTCACGCTGCCATGATGAGCAACCTTTAAAACGTCCGCTGCCGGATTTTCGCTGGCGACAAATTTCTCAGTAGCTTTCTCCGCATCCGCCTCAAGCAGCGCGGAGGTGTTTCTGTAACTCACTTTCATCACCAGGGATTCATCGTTCCGATGTGCGTCGCTGCCGGAACCTCGAATTGCAGACCCTGGTGGCGCGAGTACCCGAATCGTTGCTCCGCCGTAAGAAAAAATGTCACCGGCTTTGTGGTAAATGATTGCTACGCCGTACATGCGCGCCTCCGCCAGCAGCTTTGCGACTTCATCATTCGGAATTCCTTCAGGAAGCCACAACTCACGCGGCCGAAAACTCGCCATGACGGCAAACATGCCGCCCATATGATCGGCGTGCGCGTGCGTGAGCGCGATCGCGTCTATGCGCGAAATTCCCCGTGACCACAAGTGCGGCGAGACCACGTCTTCGCCGATGTCCGTCTGCGAATGGGTCCAGAAGGGCAGGCCCCCGGCATCGACCAGCAATTTGCGGCCTTCGGGCGTAATCAGCAAAATCGAATCGCCTTGCCCCACATCGATCGCAGTCATCTCCAGGACATTGCGGCGAATATCCTGATTGGGTGGGATTGTCCAAATCCATATTGCGCTGGCCATGAGCAACGCCATTCCAGACACGGCAAGTGTGACTTTCCTGCGTACGAAAATCGCGCAAATGAGAATTGCGAATCCGGCAAACAGAATCGCGCTCGCGCTCGGAGTTGCAACACGGATATCCGCCAGCCGAATTCCTCCCAGCCATTTCACAGTTCCAGCAATTCCCTGTAACGCGAATCCGGCAATCACTGCGGGAACTTTCGCCACCGACAGCCAAATGTAGCTCACGCAAATTGCGCAGACCGCAGCCGGCATCAGCAATTCAAGAAATGGAATGACGAGCAAATTTGCCGGCATCGCCACCGAAGTCGCGCGATGAAAGTAGTACGCCATAGGCAACGCGAGCCCTAGCTGCAAAACGGCCGACATCATCGTTAATTCAAGGAACCCGAAACTAATTCGAAATCCCGCCAGTGTGGCCGTTCGAGAGAGTCGTCCCGGCAGAATCGTTTCCAACCGCTTCAGCAGCAATCGCATATCTAGCCGAAACTGCGCAACCTTTGGTGGCAGCGTGCGATCGTATGCAAGCGCATTCAGATTTCGTAAGCCGTGAGAATAAGGTTGAATCGTGCGCTCCAGCACCGGGACTCCTATCCCCGCTACCAGAGCAACGCATAAAAACGTCATTTGAAAGCTTGCCCCAAACAGCACTCGCGGATCGGAAACCAACAAGATGAGCGCGGCCGCCCCCAGTGCGTTCAACATCGCGCGGTCGCGGTAAAGAAGGCGCGTACACAAATACACCGCGAACATCAATGCCGCGCGCCACACCGGGGCGCCCTCCTTCGTCAGCACTGCGTAAGTGAGGATTAGCGCGATTGCGCACGCGCTGGCGGCAACTTGGTTCAGCCCCATTCGTCGCAAGCTCCACAACGCAAATATCGCCAGGATGCTGACATTCATTCCTGATACGACAAGTACGTGATAAGTTCCAGACCGCTGGAAGTCGGCACGCGTAGGCCGCTCTACGAAAGTCTCTTCGCCGATCACGATTGCATCCATCAGGCCCGCCACGCGCTCCGGCCACAGCGCATGAATTTTCCTGATGACGCTGCGGTGCACGATTGCCCGCCACCGCTCCATCCGGTTACCGGCTAAGCCGGGAAGGACTTCGATGTTTGGATATTTCACCGAAGCGCCGGCTACGATGCCGTTGTCGTGCAGGAATCCGGCGTAGTCGAAGGCGCCGGGATTGCGGTAATTTCGCGGCGGAACCAGAGTCGTCTGAAATCGAATGCGCTCGCCGTAGGTAAGCAGACGCATTCGATCGCCAGAATGGCTGTGATCATTTTGATAGATGCTAAGCCTTACTCCTTCGGCAATGGTCTTCGTTTCGCTATTGGAATCAATTTTTTCGGTTTCGATATCAACTCGTTGCCGAAAAGAGTCGGCGCCCTCTTCTTGAATCTCGCCTTCGGCAATCACGTGGGCAGTGACCAAAACTTCACCGTCGCCAAACCAAAGCGATTGCTCTGCTGCAGCGCTACGTCGCAATTCAAGAGATACGGCGCCCGCCGCAACCAGAGCCGTAAGAACGAGAATCTTCGGTGAGGCGGTCCTCTTCCTGATGAGGCAAATTGCCGAAGCCAGAAAAACAATCGCGGCCACAATCCACCAGCTCGGCGGTCGCCACAAATATTTCCCCAAGACAATCCCGACAGAGAAAAACATTGCGGCCCACAAGAGCGGCTGCCGCGCTAAAAGTTGCTTTCGCGTTCGCGCTGACAGCCTTGCGCTTCCGCTTGGGCGGGCAACGGCCAGAGTGCTCAACGAACCAGACGGGGTTGCGGCGTTAGCGAATGCCAATCTTAAGCGGCAGTTTGTCGAGCCAGGTGGAAAACACTTTCTATGTGGTAAGTCTGGGGAAATAGATCGACCAGGTGCGCTTCAGCTATCTGGTATCCCAAGCCGGCTAGCTGGCGCAGGTCGCGTGCCAGCGTAGATGGATCGCACGATACATAGGTGAGACGCGGCGCATTCATCCCGGCCAGCCGGTGAATAACGCCTTCGCCGAGACCACCGCGCGGGGGATCAGCTACCACAAGGTCTGGATGGACGTTTGCTTGGTTCAAATATTGCTCGGTCGTGGCCAAAACTGCCTTCACCTCCGGGGGCGCATTTTCCCGCAAGTCAGCGTGCGAAGTCTGTGACGCCTCGACCGCGATTACCTGTGCAAAACTTCTAGCCAGCACAGTAGAGAAAAGCCCGACCCCAGCGTATAGATCAAGCGCTAACTTTCCCGAAGGCCCATTGGTGACGGTCCCGACCAGTTCATCGATCAGAAACCGGTTCACTTGGAAGAACGCCCCTGCGCTGACCCGATAGCGCGCCAACTTTGTTTCGTATACCAGTGCGCTCTCGCCAAAGCTGGCCAAACGTTTTGGCTCGACTATCTGATTCAACGACGACGATTCGAAAACCGTAACCCCCGCTGCGTTCGAGAGAATGCGGCCCAGGGTTTCCGCAGCTTTATCAGCACCTGTTTTCGTCGTCTGGCAGTAGGCTTCAACCAGCAGCCGTTCATCTGAATGATCGGCGAAGAGCTCGATCTCGCGTACTTCCGGCGGCATATTCCCATCGCGACCCGCTCTCCAAATTTCTCCAATCGCTTGATTAATTAAAGGTGAGCTGATGGGGCACTCCTCAACGGGCAATAGCTCATGCGATCGAAATTTGTAATAACCCAGAGCGAATTCAGGCGCCGCCCTTACTTTCAGCCGCGTGCGGTTGCGATAATTCCATTCCGGCGAAGAATGAATTTTCAACTCGCACGGAAGCTCAATCTTTGCGGTTCGTTTTAACGTCTCGAGAAGAATCGCCGATTTCGCCCGGAGTTGGTGGGCGTACGTGGCGTGCTGATATTGGCATCCGCCGCACTTTGAAAAATACGGACAGGACGGGTCAACCCGGTCAGGCGAGGCCTTGAGCACTCTGTCCAATCTTGCCCGCGAAAACCCCGGCTTCTGCTCCACGATTTCCGCTTCTACCTGCTCGCCATCAATCGCAAATGGCACGAAAACAGTTTTGCCAGGACCACATTCGTCACCGGTGAGGCGGGCGAGTCCGTCTCCCCCGTACACAAGTTTTTCAATGCTTAGTTGCATTCGTTCCAGTCTTGAATTGCCGAACAAGAAGCACAGTTACCCGTGTGACGACTTCTCGAGTGCGCCCACTTCAGCTATAACGGATCAGATACCTCATGCCCTGGTACTTCGCTTTCTTTCTGATCTCAGGTTTCTGCGGAATATTGTATGAGCTGATTTGGCTGCGCCTCGCAATGGCCCAGTTCGGAGTCACCACCCCTATCGTCTCAATCGTGCTTTCGGCTTTTATGGGTGGGCTTGGACTCGGTTCTGTTGGAGCCGGGTTGCTGCTTCGGCGTTATGGCCACAAAATCACATTCCCTGCATTATGGCTATATGCCGCGTCAGAACTGATGATTGCTCTGTCAGCCTTGGCTGTTCCTTTCGAATTGCACGCTGGACACAGGCTTCTCTCTCACTTTGCGAGTTCCACTCAATTTTCGTCAGTGGCTTATTCACTGATTTCTGGTGTTTGCATCGCGATTGCTATGGTGCCTTGGTGCGCTTTTATGGGTGCCACCATCCCGCTCGCCATGTTTGCTGTCCAGGCCGACTCTCGTCTGCAGTCGCGTCATTCTTTCAGTTTCCTTTATATATCGAATTTACTTGGGGCTGTGCTCGGCGGGTTCGTGCCTCTCGCTATTATCGAAGCCCACGGATTTCATTTCACTCTATTGATAGGCATGCTGCTTAACTGTGTTATTGCAGTGGCTGCTTACGCGCTGACGTATGCACACAAGCGCGCCGCGCCTGTAGTATCACAGCAAACTCTGCCCGCCCAATTTGACGGCCGAAGAGGAATTCTCGTGTTGCTGTTTATGACTGGTCTTACGAGCATGGGAATCGAGGTCGTCTGGATTCGCTTATTCACGCCGTTTGTGGGCGTCCTGGTTTATTCGTTCGCAATAATCCTAGTTACTTATCTGGCGGCGTCCTTCCTTGGGTCCTCTGCGTATCGCACATTTGGCCGCGACCTTAAAATGAGCACCTGGGCGCCGCTGGCTTTATTGGCTTTATTCGTCGTTTTACCTGTGTTCGCCGGCCGCCCGCAGCCTATGAATCTTTTCTTGCGAGTCGTGTTGGCTATAGTCCCATTTTCCGCAGCAGTTGGCTATCTCACGCCCCAGTTAGTCGATCTTTGGTCCGGCGGCGATGCCGACCGCGCTGCCAACGCCTACGCCGTGAATGTACTGGGCTGCATTGTTGGGCCTCTGCTCTCGGCTTTTGTCCTGCTTCCCCTACTCCGGGAGCGCTGGATACTCTATTTGTTTGCTCTCCCGTGGCTATTCATCGCGTCGTTGAACCTCTCGCAGCAAAATTCTCGGGTCCTGGTCTGGTCCGGCCGAATTGCAGTGCTTGTAGTCGCGGTTCTGACTTATTGGGTAACAGTGAAGCCGAAAGCCTTTGAGACCCTTTTCCCCCAGCGTGTTGTCCGGAGGGATAATACAGCCACCGTGATTGCAACCGGCAGTGGCATGCGGAAGCATTTACTGGTTAACGGAGTGGGAATCACTGCATTAACTGTGACTACCAAAGCAATGGCCCACCTTCCCCTGGCCTTTCTGGACCACTCGCCTGAAAGCGCTCTGGTGATTTGTTTCGGCATGGGCACAACTTACCGTTCCGTTCTCTCATGGGGGATCCAGGGAACCGCTGTCGATCTGGTGCCGAGTGTTCCCAAACTTTTTTGGTATTACCACTCCGACGGACCCGAGT
>QHZX01000092.1:5740-8569 GCA_003224835.1 Acidobacteriota bacterium
TCCGAGTCTTCCTTCCTATCCAAGGATGGGGGTATCACTTCGTGGCGAGCGACTGGCCGATTCCAGAGCGCGACGCCCATGACTTAGCACAAAAACTTGGAGTGAGCGCGGTAAAGGACTTCGTCGAATGGGGACCGGAAGAGACGGCGCAAGGCCAATTCTCAATTTTGCTGAAAAAGGAAGTTTCATTAGATAGCCTTATTGCTAAATCTCCCCAAGCGCCCCCACTCCAGGACGATCGCCCAACCAATGAATACTTCGCGGTTCGATATTGGAAATCTGGTTCTTCTCAGCCGCCGCCTCCTTCCGCTTCAGGAGAGGCTGCCATTGGTACGCCGCGTTAGACCAAATCGCATTATGCCAGCAAGCTCAAGTTCGGCTCTCCGCGGCTGCTGTCAGGCTTTTTCTTTTCGATGTTTGCTAAGAGGCAACTGATCGATGCGTGAGCGTGTTTAAGAGCTGTTACTCGCAAAAATCTTGCGACGTTCTCAGGCCGGCTTCATCTACAAACCATGCCTGACAAGATTAACCTCGCCGAGAAGTTCTCTCGAATCAAGGAATATTGGAAGCCGTACATCGCCGGTGAATTGAATGGTCAGCTGGTAAAGCTCGACAAGCTGAAAGGCGGATTCGTCTGGCACCACCACGAGAACGAAGACGAGATGTTTCTCGTTGTGAAGGGCCGGTTCCGCATTGAATTTCGCGATAAGACCGCATGGCTTGAGGAAGGCGAATTCATCGTGGTGCCGCGGGGAGTCGAACACAAGCCGGTCGCGGATGAGGAAGCCTGGATCGTGCTATTTGAGCCAGCTTCAACCCTGAACACCGGCAATGTGGACAACGAGTTCACCCTGCACAAACTGGAAAAGGTTTAAACGCGCACCCAATCTTCAATTCTCAGGTCTTTTACGCGCCGGAAGACCCGATCGCTGCTGACCAGCACTGTGCCGAGCGCAAGTGAATGCGCGGCGATCATCAGATCTAAATTTCCAATCGGCCGGCCCTCTTGTTCGACGGAGGCTCGCAACTGCGCATAGTGTCGCGCCGCGGCCGAATCCCATGGCCGGATCTCGATAAAACGTAAGAACTCTTCAACCACGAGCGCCAGGCGATTTGCGCTTGACAAACGAAGTACCCCAGACCGGAGCTCGGCTTCGCTAATCACAGAAATCGCAACCTCTGATGGCGCGCACTTCTGGAGGCGTTCCCGTATGCCTGGGACATTGCCTTTGATCACATAACTGGCAGTGTTGGTATCAAGCAGATACCGAGCGGCCATTTAGAACAACCTGCGTTTTTGCGGAAGAGTTTCATCGCGATCTGACAGGAACTCGTCAGGAACTCCGATTCTGGATGCTAAATCGAAGAAATCCTGCCAGGAGTCAGGCCGGCGGGAGAGAATGACGTCCCCGGTTTCCGGATCGCGACGAATATAGACTTCAGATCCTTCAAACCGGTATTCAGCGGGCAAACGCAAAGCCTGACTTCGACCGTTGCGAAACAATTTTGCTGTTCTGCCCATGGCCGGCCTTCCTAGGGCTATTTGGTATATACCATGATATATCACATCCCGACTCAGATTCAACATTCGCGCGTACAGGGGCTAAGGTACCGTGGCGAATGTGTCCGTTTGGCGCGACTATAGGCGAACCAGATTTGCGGTTCTTACCCCCACAGAGACTCCGCAATGTGAGTTCTCCGGAACTCCTGAAGGCCTGTTGTTCATGACTGTAGATCGTCCCACACACGAAGAAGAACCAGTTTGTATCGCATGGCAGCGGCTGGTACAGGCTGCGCTGATCGTTTTTCTGATGATCACTCTGCTAGTGCTGGCGCACTATTTCCTGACTCCTGATTCCAAATCCATGCAGGAGCAGATCCACAGCCTATCTGCACAGGTAAACGAACTCAGGCAAGAACAGGCCATGCCTTCTTTTGTGCTAAATCGGTATCGCAATTCGATCTGCTACATCTTTGGCATTTATCAAGTAGGATTCCAGAGCGGCAAGCCCCTGCAAAGAACGCGAATATCAGGCACTGGGTTTCTGGTTGCCGAAGGGTTGATCGCCACCAACCGCCACGTCGCCCAACCCTGGTACGGGGACCCTGATTCCGACGCGCTGATCGCAAAGGGCGCGACTCCAAAATTGGAGAAGATGGTTGCGTATTTTCCAGGATCGCCGGCGCCGGTGAATCTTACTGCTGCAGCCCTCTCGTCAGATGGGGACTTGGCGATCATGCACATGGAGAACGCCGCAGCGCTCAATCTGCGCCCGTTGCCGCTGGCTCTTGAGAAGCCGAACCCGGGAGAATTGGTCGCCGTGGTCGGCTATCCGATGGGAGTCCTGGGCATGATGGCGAAAGCCCCGAGTCCTGTGTATGCACGGCTCGCATTCCGCCGCGATGATCAAGGAGCAGCTAGTGAACTAGCCGCTCTGTCGCTGATTCGGCCGTCCGCTACCTGTGGACACCTGGGAGATGTGGTCGGAGACAAACTGATCTATGACGCGCCTACCGCCCATGGGGCCAGCGGCGGCCCGGTTTTTAATTCCCGCGGAGAAGTGGTCGGAATTAACGCTGCTTACATTGACGGTTTCGCTGGCGGGACGCTCGGGGTCTCATCGCAAGCCCTTGAACCTCTCATCGAAAAGGCCCAGAAAAACTTCTGAGTGTGTCCCGGAATCTTGCCTTTGAAGCAGACCTTAATCTGCGCTCCTGCGAAAGTTTTTAAACCACCCTGGCTCGCGAACGTACTCATCATTTAAGCGTCGCAGGCGCGCCGCCATGATTCCCGGCCTCCCAAGGTATCCAATTACTTTTCTGTCATCA
>QHZX01000093.1 GCA_003224835.1 Acidobacteriota bacterium
TTTAGGGAGGTTTAAGGAACGCGTGCCCCGCCGCCGCAGACTGCGCCGACGTGCGCCAGTGGACCTCGATTGAATCGCTATCTGCTGGACACGAATGTAGTTTCTGAGTTGCGGAAGCCGCGTCCCCATAGGGCGGTCGTCGCATGGCTCAGCTTGCAACAGGAAGAGCAGTTGTTCCTCTCAGCTGTGACCCTAGGAGAATTGCAATCAGATATCCAGCGTACTCGGGCGCAGGACACGACGAAGGCAACGGAGATCGAAGACTGGCTGGTTCAAATCGCAGAGTCTTATCAAGTATTAGCTATGGATGCGAGATGCTTTCGCGAATGGGGCAGGCTCATGCATGAGAAGCCCAATCAATTATTGGAGGACGGAATGATAGCGGCCACGGCTCGCATCCACGGCCTGATTGTGGCCACTCGAAATGAGCGGGACTTCAAGCAGTTTGAGGTGGGAATCATCAATCCGTTTAAGGCCGGCTAGGTTAGTGCTCGGTGTTCACTTTCATAGAAACGCACCTTCCCATCCACGACGTTCGCAATGTACTTTCCCTCGCTTAGGAACTGCATTACCTTTCTTCCGTCGCGTGCGAGTTTCGCCCAATTGGACCTTGTATTTGGGTTTTGTTCCAACCCGCGGAGCTTCTGGCCTTCACACTCGAAATCTACCTCGCGCAATTTGGAGCGACTGGTTCGCTGCACGCGGAAACTTTGTCCGCAGACATTCACAGTCTTTGTTTCGTCGAGAAGAGCCTGCTTCCATACCGAAATGAGGATTTGTTCTAAATTGGCGGGCATCGTTCGAATCTAAAAATGAAAGTTGGGCTCAACTGCTTTAGTCTAGTCGGTATGACGTTAGACGAATTTCGTACTTCTTTGTCGGATGATGAGCCTCCCCGCGAGTTGAGCCTGGCGCTCGCGGGATTGTGGTGGGATGCCAAAGGGGACTGGAAGCGCGCACACGAATCGGCGCAGCAGGACGAAGGCACGGCGGGATCGTGGGTGCATGCCTACCTGCATCGCAAAGAGGGAGATTCGTCGAATGCGGGATATTGGTACAGTCGCGCACAAAAGGTGCCGTCTAAGAGCTCGCTAGAGCAGGAGTGGCTGGCGATAACGGATGCGCTGCTGAAAGAGGCCGCTTGATTATCGTGAGATCGCACAGAAACTCTCTAGGTCTGCGACCCGATGACGATCTTTTCTGACCAGGGATCGGCGACGGTAGCCAGAGCGTCGGCAGATTGTGCAAGCTCCGCAGGATGCGGAGCTTGGGCGGGAAGGGGTTCCACCGCTGCGGGTGCAATTTCTTCTGATTTGATCGGAGGCGCAATTGGCCGCGGATCAACAGGCAATAGCTGCGGGTTCTGTGCCGCCCACTTGGCGGCAAGTCCATTGAGCGGGCTCTTGGTGTTGTACTCCTGATAGGCGATCATGCGCCCGATGCGGATAATGAGATCATCGAGGCCTTCCGAGGCAGCCCAAAAATCGCCAATGCAAACCATGGAATCATCGAAGTTGGGATGGAACACGGGAGTCAACATTCTGCACTGTGGCGCGCGGCGAGGATAACCGAGAGTGAGATTCACCTCGAGCAAATGAACGTCACGTTCGAGAATTTCTCCGCCGGGAGAGACGTAGAGCCCTCGCAAGTTGTACGCGAAGCGGTAAATCTCAGGCGGCATGCCAGCCGTCCCGGTGATCTGGATGGGATGCCAGTTTCGAAAGACTTGCTGAAGTCTTTGCTCGTCAAGAATCAGCCGGCGAATGCGGGGTGAGGGCATAGGGTTCTAGGAAAGCAATCCGGTTTTCTTCCAGCGAGCGATGCGGTTGATGTGAAACTGAATGTAAACCGTACTGAAGAAGAAAGTCATTACCCCGCTCATAGATAATCCAATGTTCTCGGTTGAGGTGTAGTACTCCTCCATAGCCGATTTAATGCTGAAAACGCCGACAATATAGACGATAGCGCCGGCGAAAATAAAGAGGCTGCCGAATCCAGCTAGGGGGCTGTGGCGGAACAGAGTCAACATTAACATTCCGGCAATCATGCCAGCGGGGTACATGGCGACGAGCACCATCGGCTTGTTATCTCCCGTGAGTTTGCGCGCCCAATTGGCTTGAATCAGCGCCCAGACCAAGTTGAATAATTGACGAGTCACGAGGCCGAGAACAAGCACAATGGCCCAATGCCAATTGGGAGGCAGTGAAACCAGTTCTCGCCTGGGAGCCGGCGCGGCCGCAGCGCCACCGGAGGTGACCGCGTTTGCAGGGATATTGCCCAGCACTTGCGAGACCGGCACCCATTCGCTCATGCCCTCGCTCTGCGTAAGATCAGTGGAGGAAATATTTCCCGATTGAACATAGCGCTGCAGGTCAGAAAGGGTATATGGACCGAAACTTTGCTCACCTCTTTTTACAAAATATTGCATGTCTGCTCCTCAGTATTGGAATTCAATTCCCCGCTTGTCGCGGTTAACCGTACAAATATCAATGATTGCCCAGATCCAGCTCATGGGACTGCCGAAACCGAGTGTGAGTAGTGTGATGGCGAGCTGTCCGATGGCCTTCTTGTGATAGCCCGCATAAAAATTATGGGCGCCAAGCGCGCCCAGTAGAGCACCCAGCACAATGAAGGTAGTGCGATTTTTCGGCTGACCTTCCGGGACCGGTTCAGGCTCGCTGGCAACCGGCACAGATGGTGTCTCGCTCTCAAAGAGACTGAACATCGAGGGCACGACTTGACTAGAAATTCGCCGCAACTCCTCAAGGGATGTTTCCGAACTGCCTCCTGGCGAGGGCGGCGGAGCGAGCGCAGGCTGGACAGCGGCAGCAGTCGCTGCGTGGGGAACACTCACTAACTCCGGGGTTGAGACAGTGAGCTTTGGCTCTTCCGCGGGAGCGCGGCTGCAGCCAAAAATTGTGCAACCGCCATTTTCATCGTAGCAATCGGTGTGATGCGGTGTGCCACAGCCTTCGCAAGTGGTCACCGGCTCTTCGGTCGAAATCGGGGATCGGCAGTAGGGACAGACCTCAACCGTCATGACCGGTGTTTCTCCTTGTAACGAAACGAGTAGCGCCCCAGCTGCAAGAGGTCGCCATCCTGGAGGATTCGGGTCTTGACGGTCTGACCGGCCCAATACACCGGTCCGACAGCTCGAAACTGTACCCGGGCGCCAGAAATCTGGATCGCGGCGTGTTCTGGCAAAATATTAGGGTCCTTGAACAAATAAATGTCACATTGTTGACGGCTACCAATCGTAGTCAGCGACTTATAAAGGATGAATTGCTTTCCGGCAAGGGGTCCTGCCATGACATACAGCCAGCGATCTTTGAGAGCGCTTTCTACCAGGCCCATGCCTACACCAGTGGCGATCCCAACCAGGGCAAATCCGACGGCGCGGCTGGGAGCTCCACCTTTTGTAAAAATTGCGATCGGATCAAACAGCATTCCGCCGAGACCAGCGCCAATCAGGCCGCCGATCACGCCGTAATAACCTTTTTTGGCAGACTGTCCGATGATTCCGTAAACCAGACCGCCGGCTGCGCCAAAGACCATCCACGCGATGCCTCGCGCGATCCACACCGCAGGATTATGGAAGCTGTGTGCACCGGCTGCGTAGCAAATGCTTAGTCCGATGTTATAGATGATGTTGGCGGCGAACTCGAAGAAGAACCCGAGAATGAGACCCAGTGGCAAGGCCAGTACACCCCGCAGCACCGCTTTCTGCAGCGAGCGTTCAACAGCGCTTTCAGCCATGGCAAAGCCAAAGCAAATGAGGGTGATGATCACTGGCAAGATCAGAAGATTGCCCCACCGCTCTGAACCACCCCGCCCATCCACAAAACCAGGTTCGGCAATTCCCCATCCGGCGAGCGCTCCCAGGAAGCCCGCTATTCCCAGATAGAACCAGCCTTGCAGAAAAATGCTGCCGCGTTCTTCCGCGACGGGCACAAATTGCTCTGCGGCCTGGTTGATAGTGCCGTAAGATTTGGCGCCAGTTAATGGCTGCGAGGGAACAATCACGGCAGACTCGGGGACGGCGACGTTGGCAATATCGTCGAGTGTGATTTTCAGCGGCGCTCTGTTATCTTGGCTGGCCATTATTTCCTTTTGTGCTGCTCCCTTCGGTTCCCGAAGGCTGGTTTGCGCCGGAGTTTCGATCGGGCTTCTGTTCTCTTTCGGTCTGTCCGGAGTTGCCTGAGGGTGGATCCATCGAATAACCAGGTATCGGTTGTCCCGTCCGTGGATCAACCGGAACTGGCATGACTTCGATTCTCGGAAACATGTACCAGGCAATCAGGATTCCGAGCAGGAGCACTGTCAGATAAGAGAAAACGTTGGTAGCCAGGCGCAACAGAGAAGATTCACTGGACTCTTCTTCGCGCACTACTGGTCCGAAAGAGGATTGTGCGATGGAATCAGAATTCTCGGGGTGATCGAGTATGGAGATTGCGGGCTCAGGTCTTCCACCCTCATGCACGGCTTCTCCGCCGCGACGATCCATGACGGAAATCTGTGACAGTCTCTCGATTTTCGAGCCCACCCAGCCGAAGCAGCCCTCTTCATCGGAATGAGGATCGAACACCCATGCGACCTGGCCGGGAGAAGCGAAAAAGTTTTTGTGAATAAAGGTGTCGTGATCGGAAAGGAAGACACCGAAGCCAGGATGCGAGTGATACCAGCCCACAATGCGATGGTCGGGATATTGCTTATCTTTGATTTGATAAATGTGCTCCCAGGTATCCTGGGTGAATGTGACGTGGGTGCCAGCTTCTTCGGCGTTCGCGCCGGGAATCGACGCCTGAATTTCAATTCGGCCGGGACGGTCCTGGCCAACCAGAACGCCACAAATTTCTGACTTCATCGAAGTGCGGGCGTGTTGTCGAATCTTGCGAACTACTTCGCCATCGACCACGAGCAGCGGCTGACCGGAGGCGGTTTTTGCTTTCTGGCTCATGCGCCAGTCTCTTCTTGCCCCACGACTCCGAGGACTTGAGGCGCATCGCCGTAGGGAATGTAACCGATTTCGCGATCGCCGTGGCGCGCGATGTAGAGATCGAATAAAGGAAGCATCCTTCGGACAACGAGCAGCGGCGAATGGAGTACTTCCCATTGCAGCGTATTTTTCTTCTTCGCTGTTACATGCTGGACACACGAACTTGTACACAATGTCGCGACTGAATTCGATGACTATGTCTTCGTCCGGCGTGCCGAAATCTGATTGCGCCCGCCGGCGAAGGTCCTCAAGCGTCAACTCCCGCGAGCTTTCTGGCAGATGCACAATTTCGGCAAGCGTGTAGTGACTCATGCAGTCAGGATTCTCGGTGTATTCGACAACATACGAGGAATGATTCATGCCCTCGAAGATGAATCCTTTGCCCGCGAGCGTAGGCAACCCATGAATAAGCTTCACGCCTTCCTGCACCTGCATGCCGGCAATTATTGAAGAGATTGTCGGGGTCGTGGGCACTTTGCCTTCAGGAGCAGGATCAAGCGCGAGCAGGTTGCAAGACAGTCGTTTTTCGAGCAGCGCCCAATCCACTTTTCCCAGGGTGCATTCGTAACAAGGAGGAACTCCGGGCAGGAAAACGCGCACAACGCCGTTAATACCCTCGATCGCGCCATCGATCCATGGCCGGTTTACTTTCCAGGCGCAACGGTTGATCCACAACCGCGCTTCGCGATTATCCAGACCGGCGAGGATGAGATCACTCCACTCAAAAAGCCCCAGACCACACTCATTCACGATATTTGCGATCAAAGGCTGCGCCTGCGAATTCCCGGCGAGAGAGCTGTACGCTTTTGCCGCGGTTTGCGACTTGAACTGCCCAATATCAGTGTCGCGAAAGAGAACCGTGCGGGAAAGATTCGATTCCTCGATGCGATCCAAATCGACGATTATTACTTTCCGAAATCCGAGCAGGGCAGCATTTTTCAGGATTTCATTTCCCAATGCGCCGGCACCAACCACCAGCAGCCGGCAGTTTGCGATCTTCGACTGGTCCCACCAGGGAATCAGCCGCAAACGGCTAAAGCGGTCTTCGCGAAGATCGGCTTCGGCAATACGCATTGGGTTATCCGGCAGTGATCTCGGGCTGCAGGCGCAGGATGTCGCCATCCTGGACTTGAGCATCGCTCAGGCTTTGGGAATCCTGAATTTGGCGGCCTGAATTCTTGTGGTGAAACTTGTAGCTGAGGGGAGCGCCATCGGGTCCGTTCGTGGGCAAGCGCAATTTTTGGACTAGAACGGCAATGATCTTGTTGCAAGGAGCATCAGTAGGAAGCTCAACAGGGACGCGCTTGTTCTCAGTCGAGTCGTACACGGTGACATTAATATTGGGCATTCTTTAGAGTCCTATGTTCTACGGATGATTGACCGCCCGAATTGCTGTTTTAGGAGCGGCGCTCGCCAGGTAATCGGTCAAGTGTTTGTGGCCTAACTTGTTAAAGCTCCAGCCGGATTCATCGAGTAGCGCATCCGCTCGTACTGCAAAATTGAGGTTCTCGGCATTAGGGTCACCGTGCTTGTCCACCATCGAGGTGACGATCGCGATGAGTTCTCCCCGATCGTCGAACACTGGTCCCCCGCTGTTGCCGGGACTCACTGGCGCCGACATCTGGATGGTGCTGTTTTCCATTCGCGAAATAATGCCGGTGCTCAAAGTAAACCTGAGGCCTTCGGGGTGACCAATAACAAACACGGGTTCTCCTTCGGAGACACTTGCGGTACTCGCCAACGGTTCAGCGAATGTCCCCTGACCGGACTCACGCGGGATCCAGAGCAATGCCAGATCCAGATACTTGTGATGGGCAATTACAT
>QHZX01000094.1 GCA_003224835.1 Acidobacteriota bacterium
AAAATTGTTGTTACGCTCGCGGGCATTCGCTGCATTCACATACTTCGGGATGAGGAACCCGCATGGCCTGCCCACTGCCTCGCGCTTCGACGAACGTAACCTGGGGATGAACCCTCCACCGCCCTCAATTGTGAAATGGTCCATCAGGTAATGACCAAGCACGCCTGTTGAGTTACCCACGCCATCCGGATGAGATGGCGATTTTGAATTGAGAAGAATGCGCGTGGATTCCAAAGCGCCGGCAGCTATCACAACGACGGCAGCATAGGCTTCGCGGTGCTCATGGGTGACGCGATCAATGTAGTGGACGCCCTGAGCACGCCCGTTCCGGTCCATTAGCAGGTGAGAGACAACAGCATCACTCACCAGCGTAAGTTTGCCGGTCTTGGCCGCAGCCGGAAGTGTAACCGAAGGGCTGTTGAAATATGAAGCGGTAAAACACCCACGCGCACATTGATCGCAGTAGTGGCAAGCAGGCCGGCCGCGATGATTGACCGTCAAGTTGGCGACCCGGTCTGGCATGACGCGCCAGCCAAACTTGCGCTCGATGACCTCTTTCGCCATCACGCTGCCACAGGAGAGCGCCATAGGCGGGAGGAATTGTCCATCTGGCATTTGCGGCAGGCCCTCCCGCGAACCACTCACGCCGATGAAGCTTTCGACCAGATCGTAATACGGTTCCAGTTCCGCGTAGCTGATGGGCCAGTCTTCTCCGTAGCCGTCATGGCTGGCCGCTTTGAATTCGTTGTCGCTGAAGCGATAACTCTCGCGCGCCCAGCAAAATGTTTTTCCACCTACCTGTCGCCCGCGAATCCACATGAACGGTTTGTCTGGTGGGAAAGTGTACGGATGCTCCAGATCATTCACGAAGAATTGATGACTGTACTCGTCGCAGGCATAGCACAAGCGTTGGACGGGCTGGGTGCGTAGAAACTGCTGCTGATTTCCGAAGCCGCGAAATTTTAGCTGGTAGGGCCAAACATGTTCGGTGAAATCGCGGGTCGGCACGCGTGGAGGTCCCGCCTCCAGCATCAGGACGGTCAGGCCACGCTCGGCCAGTTCCTTGGCGACCCAGCCGCCACTCGCTCCTGAACCAATCACTAACGCGTCGTAAATCTTTCTGCGGCGGGGAACCATGAGCAAGATTAAACAGCCAGGCTAGTGACTGCAACATTCAATCGGAGATCCTGGGCCGCCTAGCGACAACCAACACGATTGGGATCGCCGATCTTCGACTGCTACTTGGGTTAGAATACCCCGGAATTGATCCTACCGGCGCGCTCGAACCGAGGTACAGGACCGAGTAGCTAGGGGCTCTGCTTTTATCGAGGCTGCTATGAATTGGCTCCCCAGGCACTCAGATGCGATCTATTCCGCCATGCGTGTTATGGTCGGATTTCTGTTTGCCTGCCACGGCGTTCAGAAATATTTTGGCATACTTGGCGGCTCGGCACAGATACACACGGTAAAAGGAGTAGTTGCAGGGACGGTTGAAATGATTGGGGGCACGCTAATCGCCTTAGGCCTGGCCACGAGTGTGGCAGCGTTTATTGCGAGCGGAGAGATGGCAGTTGCATACTTCTGGGTGCATGCTCGCCGCGGCTTCTGGCCGATCATTAATAAGGGTGAACTCGCAATCGTATTCTGCTTTGTTTTTCTCTATATTGCCGCAAGAGGTTCGGGGAAATACAGCCTTGATACAGTCCTCAAGCGGGGCGGCCCAAGTGGATAAAGACGACCCGAATAGTAAGTAGATGATGCCGCAACTGAGTGTTGGAGCTGTGGCCCGGCTCACTGCCGATTCCTACGTATTAATTCCGCTCAAGAACCCACCAAGGTGCGCTGTAAATCCAATGACTGCGACTCCGAGTAGTTCGATTGGAATTCGATATCCCGGCAGGGGCACTGGCGTTTTTCGGCTCCTCCAATGCACCCACCATGACGTGATCACTAACAGCGCAGCAATCGTGGCTGCTACGAGATGCATCAGCAACAGGCCCTTGATTTTTTGATCTTCTAGAGCGAAGTGCCAAGCCAACAGTCCCGTCAACAATGTCGGGATGACGGTCGCCGCCGCGAACGCCAGGTTCCAATAGGCAGCCGCAGTCAGTTGAGATTCGCGCTTCCCTCGGGATGCGAGATCCAGGCCCACCCCAGTCATAAACAGCGCGATTGGAAAGTGAATTAGCACTACGTGCTGTGCGTGTTTCGCCAGCAAAATCGCTCGGAGGTCGAATGGGTTTGCCATATATCGGTATCGTTCCAGTCCGTTAAGAGTTCGCACTTATAGCCACGAGTTACTGAACAACGATTTTTCCCACCATCTTGGGATGAATGCTGCAGTAGTAGGCGTAAGTGCCCACCTTGGCGAACGTGTACGAATATTTGTCATCTGTGTCCAAAGCCTTGGACTTGAAAACTCGGTCTGAGCTGGCAATTGTGTGCGGAACATCATCTTTATTGACCCAGGTCACCGTGCTGTTCACCGGAACGGTGAGTGTGTCTGGCCCGAAGGTGAAGTTATCGACACGCACTTCCATGGGCGATGCTGCGGCCTCACTTTTCGCGCGTATCGGATGCAGAACCAAAACCATGGCCAGCGCCAATGGAAGTACTACAGCCATGCCGCTAAACAATAATTTTTTCTTCGTCATTTCATTTCTCCTTGTAGTTTTTTTTGAAACTGAAGGGGATTCGCCTCTCACACCAGCGACGAGTCGACTACCGCCAATGCTTGCCGTCCCTGTACATAATTCACATCGGTAATGCCCAAAATGCTGCGCAGTTGCTCGGCAGGAACCTTCATTGGCCCTGGACCTTCCGCTCGGCCCGGTGCAGGTTGAGGAAACGCTGTCGAAAATGCGGTATGGAAAGTTATGTTTCCTTCGACTTTCTGCATGGTCTGATGAATGTGCCCGTTGAGCACTGTCACCGAGCCAAATTTCTTCAAGTACGACAGGGCCTGTGCGCTATCGTCAGTTCCCCAGCCCCATTGCGGATACACCGTCCAGAGCGGAATATGCGCGAAAACCACGATTGGCGTGCTGTGCTTCAGGTGCTTCAAATCGTTTTTCATCCATTGAAGTTGCTCGCTTCCGAGCGTGCCCAAGCCGCCGGCCTTGAGGTTCATCACATTGACCAAGCCGATGAAGTGGGCTCCGTTTTTATCGAAGCTGTACCAGCCTTGTCCTCTCGACTTTTTGGCGTATCGCTCGCGGAACATGGCTCCGTCATCGTTTAGAACATCGTGTTCTCCGGGCACGAAGAAAATTTCTTTATTGGTGGCTTTTAGAATCTGATCGACCATATCGAACTCTGAGGGCTTCGAGAGATGGCTGATGTCGCCGGTATGCAGGATGAATTCCGGCTGCTCGGGAAGAGCATTGATCTTATCTACCGCGGCTTGCAATGTTGCGATCACGTCGGGATTGGCCGGCTTATTGAACCCCATGTGGCTGTCGCTGATCTGCACAAAACTGAGCTCCCCCATTTTGTGGGACTTCGTTTTCGATCCCATGTCAAAGGCGAGCGCTCGAGAAGTCAGCACACCGCCTTCAATCACGCAGAGTGCTCCTGTGCCCGCCCAAGCCATGCATTTCAGAAATCCTCGACGGTCAATTCCGTCGTTATTGTGGTCATGCCCGATGAAGCCATTGGTATTCGGGTCTGACAGTTTCGTTTTCCGCATTGTTTCCTCCCCTTCTGCGATGTGGTGTTTCGCATCAGGCTGGCTACGGCGGCGCAAACCATTCTCGTTGCTGAGTATTCGGCCTGCGTCGCCCGCCAGGACGTGTTACATCTGCATAAACCGGGGCAGGCTGGGTTTTATTCCATGGCAGCTCTTTTCATCAGAGATCCGAATGCAGGAATTACTTTGCTTAGCCCCGCGCTAGTGGGAATAAAATGCCACTGTCCACTGTTAACTACACAGAGAGGCCTCGGAGGCTAGTGACGTGCTAGACCCGCAGGACAGAATTCGCTTTGAGCAACTGGTATTGCCACATTTGAACAGCGCCGCCAATCTGGCTCGATGGATGCTTCGAAATCGGGACGATTCCGACGACGTTGTTCAGGAAGCTACGTTGCGTGCCTATCGCTTTTTCGGCCAGTTTCATGGCGGCGATGCGCGTGCCTGGTTGCTGCAGATCGTTCGTAATACCTGCTACACCTGGTTAGGAAAAAATCGACCTTCGGAATTGATGACCGAGTTCGATGAAGAAGTGCATCAGCGTCCGGCGGCGAATCCTGAGATCCTAGCCACCCAGTCGGATGAGCGGCAGCAGCTGATGCGGGCATTGGAATCGTTGTCTCCTCGCTTCAGAGAAGTGCTTGTGCTTAGGGAACTGGAAGGCTGTTCGTATAAAGAGATCGGAGAGATTACCGGAATCCCTATTGGGACGGTAATGTCCACGTTATCCCGTGCTCGCGAGCGTCTGCGACAAGTGCTGATCGGAGCAAACGGAGCTGCCGCAAAGGGGGTGTCATGAACTGCGAACTGGCACGAACCACAATTCACGGTTATTTTGACGGCGAACTGGACGCGGTGCGCTCCGCGGAATTCGAGCGCCATCTGGAGCATTGTGCGGAATGCCAGGCTGTGCTCGAAGGCATCGAATCTTTGCGTACCCAAATTAAAGACAGCGATTTGTACGAGCACGCCTCGCCTGAACTGCATAATCGAATTCGTAAGCAGCTCGCGCAAGCTACAGGCGAAGAGCGCGTCAACAGGGAACTCTCATGGAAAAAATGGTTTCTTCTGCCAACGTTCGGGACCCTGGCAGCGGCAGCGGCTGTGATCACAATAATGTTCTTCGTTGCCCTGTCGCACAGACAATCCGCACTCACGGCCGAGCTCATCGATGCTCATGTGCGTTCACTGCAGCCCGGACACTTAATGGATGTGGAGTCGACTGACCAGCACACGGTCAAGCCATGGTTCGATGGCAAGCTCGACTTCATACCACCAGTGGATGACCTTGCCGGACAGGGCTTTCCGCTGGTGGGTGGGCGGCTTGATGTCATCGACGGACATGATGTCGCTGCGCTGGTGTATTCCCGTCGAAAGCATTACATCAATGTTTTTATCTGGCCTTATCGAGAGAAGGAATCAATTACCGAAAGCTCAGGCTCGCGCCACGGCTATAACTGGGTGAC
>QHZX01000095.1 GCA_003224835.1 Acidobacteriota bacterium
AGAGTGGAAAGCTCGAACTGAATCCGAAACGGAAACGCGATCTTTTCGCCAAGATGGTGGTGCGCGAAAACCGTCACTATTTCGATATCTTTCAGGCCGATGGCAGGTGGCGCAGCTATTCGGTCGACTACACCATCGGATCGAAATTTCAACAAGCTTATGCTACGAAGTTGGCGAATGGCGAAATCCACGTCTTCCCGATTCAATACAACGTGCTGTACAAGCGTTGGGTGAACTTTTGGAAAGTGATTGATGGCCCAGGGAGCGAGCGAGCAGACCCACGCACTTGGGAGAAACTTGACGCGTCGACCAGCTATCAAGCCATTTGCGCGGTGTGCCATACCAGCCAGTTGCGGAATGGAAATCGAGCAGGTTTCGAGACCAATCATCTTGAGTTTAAGGAGCCGGGGATCAACTGTGAGATGTGCCACGGTCCTTCCGGTGGGCACGTCGTAGAAATGACCGAGCACGACTATCATCCAAAAGATCCTCTGAATCCACCAGTGAACTTCCACAGAATCGACAACCGTAAGTTTGTTGCTATTTGCGCTCAGTGCCACATGCAATCGGCGATCCGCAATCCTGGTACTAACGGTGAATTGAACTATGCTTCCGCTGGGGAGTTCTATGGGGACCGCTTGCAGCAACCCTTCGGCGAGTTCTCTCGAAAAGGTTTTTATAAGGACGGCCGCTTTCGGCAAACAACATTCATGGTTGAAGCATTGGAGCGCTCACAATGCTTCAGAAAAGGCGGGGTGAACTGCGGAACCTGCCATGATCCTCACAGCCATGATTCCGCTTCGAATCCAACATCGACAAGATTTCACAATCAGCCAGACCTGATGTGCACCGGTTGCCACGATCAATTCAGAGATGCGGCGGCAATCAGCCGGCACTCGCACCATCAAGCCGAATCTGAAGCCAGCCGGTGTGCTTCATGCCATATGCCGCGCATTATGGACGCGCTGTTGTTTCGTGCGCGTTATCATCAGATCGATGACATTCCTAATGCTGAGATGACGAAGCGGTTCGGTCAGGAAGAGAGTCCCAACGCGTGCTTACTATGTCATGCTGACAAAACCGCCGAATGGGTGGAGCTGCAATTGTCTACCTGGAAGCCACAGCAGGCGGCTACTCAGTGAATCAAATTCACGAATTACCTGGGCAAAAACTAGCATAACCGGACTACGACGTGATCAAAGCAATTGTGGTTACGTTGACGTCAGGCATCTGCGACGGCAATTCTAATTTGACTTTTTCGTCAGTCTGCGTGAACTTCAGTGATTGGCCGGTTACCAACAGGCGGGCGAAAATAACCTTTGGTTTGATGCCACTTATTTCTAGTGCTGCGCTCGGCCACTCAATGACGTGAATGAATACCTTATTGTCCTTTGCCGTTGTGCGAATGGAAGCCATTCCTTGCACCGGCCCATAGGTGGTTCCATAAATGGAATCACCGTTGACGGAGAGCCAGTCACCAATCGCGCGCAGGCGTTCCTGAAATTCTGGCTGAATTGTTCCATCCGGACGCGGCCCAACATTGAGCAGGAAGTTTCCGCCACGGCTAGCGACTTCAACTAGACCTCGTATCAAGAACTGCGTCGATTTGAAGTCCCGATCATGTTGGTTGTATGCCCATTGATTGTTGATCGTCATACACGTTTCCCAAAGCTGAAATTCTTCTGGCTTTGGAATCGCAGACCTGAGCTTGTCGTTGATGGTTGTATCAACGGCGTTGAATCGCACGTCCTTCGTAGGGATACCTGTAGGGATGAATTGCTCTGGGGTCTCATAATCACCAGGCACGCCAATGCGGTCATTCACCAACGTTGCCGACTGCAAATGCCGTATCAGTTCCACGAAGCGTCTGCCATCGTATTTCTCCTGATTATTCAGCCCATCAAACCAAATCAACACAACCGGGCCGTACCTCGTGAGTAGCTCCGTCAGCTGCAATCGCATGTAATCCAGATAGAGCGGCCACTCAGGTCGCACCGGCTCTCCGTGCCAGTTCACTGAAGCGGGCTTAGTTGTATCGCGAAAGGCGGGGTGGTGCATATCCGGAGGCGAGTAATAAAATCCGAGCGGCATACTTGCTTCTTGGCACGCGAATGAGATCTGCTGCACGATATCTTTTCCGTAAGGAGTATTAGTGATTTTGTAGTTCGTATAAGCACTGTCGAACATGCAGAATCCGTCATGATGCTTCGTGGTGAAAACCATGTATTGCTGCCCTGCGGATCGCGCTAATTCCACGAAGTCACGCGCATTGAACTTTTCCGGATTGAAACGCTTCGGTAATTCGACATATTCCGCCTCTGTGATGCCTCCGGGCTTCGGAGTCATGATCGGCCATGAGGCTTCGACGCTAGCCAGTGAGTAAGGACCCCAATGAATAAACATCCCGAACTTGGCATTCCGGTACCAGGCGGTGCGCTTGTCTGAAAAGATTGAAGAGAATGCAGCCCTCGGTATCAATGGCACCGAGCCGGCCAATGCCGCGGTTTTGAGAAACTTTCGGCGGTTGACAGCAAGATTGTGTTTGTTTAATGAGTAACTCAGATGCTCTGAAAATCTATTCACGTGCGCCGCCCCCTCTCTACTCGTTGTTCTTCTCACAAGCGCGTGCGCCGAGTCTCCCCACGATTCGAGCGCTGAAAACTCGGATTGACTGCATGAAAGCGCGAGCTATAGTATCACTCCTCACCATTTGAGCACTCATTTTGAAATTCGCAGAGTTGCTGCTCTCCTTCTGCGGCATCCTTAATATTTATATGCATGGATTTTGTCCAAACTCGATCGCGAAAATGTCAAATGTCCGATGATCTTGCGGGGAAAGTAGTACTCGTGACTGGCGGCGGAAACGGCATCGGACGTGAGTGTGCCATCGCTTACGCCCGCGAAAAAGCGATGGTAGCAATCCTCGATCGGGACATCACCACGGCAACGCGGACCGCAGCCGATCTGAGTTCACCGGGTTTAGCAGTGCAAGGGGACGTCTCAAATGGTGAAGCTGTAAAGCAAGCGATTGCGCGAGTACTAGAAAAATTCGGTCGAATTGATGCGGTGCACAACAATGCCGGCATTGCCAGCCCCTCGAAACCACTTCACGAAACCACGGAAGAAGAGTGGGACAACTTGCAGCGGATTAATGTCAAATCTGTTTACTGGACGACTTACCACGCTTTCGAAGCCCTCAGTGCCAGTAAAGGAGCAATACTCAATACTGCAAGCATGGTTGGAATAATTGGACAACAGGATCATGCCGCCTACGTTGCAACCAAGGGCGCGATGATTTCGCTTACAAAAGCGATGGCCGTCGATTATGCTCGCTACTCAATTCGCGTGAACGCGATTTGCCCTGCGGGCGTATGGACTCCGATGCTGGAGCACTGGTGTGAAGAGCAACAGAATCCGGAAAGCATTCGCAAATATCTGAATGACATTCACCTTCTTGGGTACTGTCCTCGCGGGGACGTGATTGCGGACGCGGCTGCATTTCTGTTATCCGACAAGGCGCGTTTTATTACCGGCTGCATTCTTCCAGTGAGTGGTGGGGCCGAACTTGGTTATCGGCGTTGAATTAGTTCACGCGGTTTGCTGCGCAGTGGCAAGAATCCCCAATGCCAGCAGAATAATCAGCATGCCCAAGGCGAGAAAACGCTTTGTCGCACCAGAAACATCGTTCCACTCGCCGGTGAGCACTCCCGCGGTGTTGCTGGTCACAATGATCATGCCCATAAGCAAGGGCCAACCAATCACCACGCCGAGTGTACCCATCCGGGTTGTGCCCTCTGCATAAAGTGACTGGCCTCCGAACCAGAACAGGCCCATGAGCGCGCCACAAAGCCATCCGGTATCTGCACCATCTTGCCTGAACCTTCCGAATGTATGGTTCTTTCGCAGCAGGTAACCGCAATACACCAAGTTTGCGATGAATCCTCCGGAAACGGCCAAGACCGTCACAACTCCAGCGCTCCACAGCGGGCTCGCGCCCAGAGATCGTGCGCGGTCCACGGCCTCTCCGCCGAAAGCATAAGAAAAATTCAGCGCCGACGAGAACAGCCCGGAAAGGCAGCAGATTACAAATCCGACAAGAAATGGCTTGGGCGGAGCCGACAAGCTGCGCTTGTGCGCGGCATCACGCAAAATTCCGGCGCGCGCGCACAAGGCGATTCCCGCCAGCATAATCGCGGTGCCAACCAAGTACATTCGGCCCTGATGAGTGTGCAAGTGCTGAGGGGTAAGAATAAGTAGTGGAATCAGTGATCCCAATGACGCGCTCAAGCCCAGGATGATCGCCATCCCAAGACCGATCCCGAGAAGATTCATGCCTAAGCCTGCGAGCACCGATCCGATTCCCCAGCACAGACCAAAGCCGGTGATGCGGACGAGCGCCGATGTCGACGTAAGGGAGTACACTTCGGCCAAGTGCGGCACGGTCGCGGCCGTGAACAGCCAGGGGAGTACGACCATCCCAGCTAAACCGTAAATTAGCCATATGTGCTCGTAATTCCAGCGCCGCGCATACTTCATGGGAACGGCAAAGACGCCTTGCAGCATACCCGCAAATACAACCGCAGTCAGCCCCATCCAGATTGCGAATGACATAGGTATCGGAATTTCGTGGAAATAAAACCACTCTACTGTGCCCAGACTTCCAACGCCGCATGAAGAAATAGATTTGTCACGTGAATCAACGTTTCCTCAGCGAGATGAGGATTGCCGTGTTGCAGCACGTCAATAATGAGACGGTGGAGTCGAAGTTGTCTTGCCCATGGACTCGTGTCGAGCTTCTTTACTAAAGCCTTCATCAATGTAAATGCATATAGCGGTACCAGGAGCCGTTTCCCATGCTCCCGTAGGACTGAGTTGCGTGGCTTTTCCAACATCAGCATGTGAAATTGTTGGACACTCCCGATGACCTGGCGCAAATCACCGGTTCCGATGGCATGATGAATTTCGTTTAACGCGAGTTCCAGGTCGTCAACCGGGAGTTTATCCTCCGCGATGAGCCGTGCTGCTAAACCCTCCAGTACTCCGCGCACCTGATAGATATGAATGATATTGGCTCTCTCAAGTTTCAGAACACGTGCGCTGCGGCCGTGCCCTTTAGTGACAAAGCCTTGCGCGGTGAGTATGTTCAACGCTTCACGAACTGATATCT
>QHZX01000096.1 GCA_003224835.1 Acidobacteriota bacterium
ATTCGAAGCCAATGCTCGCAAAAAAGCTGAGGCGTACAGCCGATATGCTCCCGGAGAATTGGTCATTGCCGACGATTCGGGATTGGAGCTAGATGCGCTTGGCGGCGCTCCTGGAGTACATTCCGCACGTTACGCTGCCGACAAGCCCCACATGGCCGAAGCCAATTTCGACGATGCTGCAAATAACGCGAAACTCCTACGGGAGATCAGGCGTGTGCCGGCCGAAAAGCGCACGGGGCGGTTCGTCTGCTGGATCGCGGCGGCCCGCGACCAAAAGACTCTGTCTGTCTTCGAAGGCAAAGCGGAGGGGACGATTCTGGACGCTCCGCGAGGATCGAACGGTTTCGGATACGATCCGCTCTTTTATTTCCCCGCGATCGGAAAAACATTCGCTGAACTAAGTTCTGAAGAGAAGGCGAGATATAGTCATCGCGGCGCAGCATTTCGCGCGTTTCTCGAGTGGTATCGTGCGCACGAGTGAACCCTCGCCCGCTATCTGGAATTAGACTCCGGCGATTCGAAATGGCGCGGTCAGTAATCGGAATGGCAGCATGATCACGGCCGTGACCAGTGCCAACGCTCCGTGAACGGCGATCCCCGCAATGCGAAATGGTAGCAATAAGAGCCATACGAACGGATACGCAATTAAGGCAAGTAGCGCGACTGGCCAGCACATTACGAACAGCATGCACCACAACAGGAAGGCGATCATAATTGACTGCTCCTGATAGACAATACGTATCTCACCTGAAGCATGTTCCCCGAAACGGGTATTCAGCTAGTGCGTTGCATCCCCGTTCTGTAGTCTGGCCTTTTCAAACTCGTCTCCCTTTTGCCAGCCCTGAACCTTCGGCTGCGAAGCGGCCGCCCATCCCAAGGCGAATCCGAAGCGGGCAATTGTAGCGTCGCCTCGAAAGTCCATGCTGGGGCTGTACTCGTCACTCGGCTGATGGTAGCGCTTGTTGGTGAATTCCTCCGCCTGTTCAGTCCCCCATTCAGTGTTGTGGCCTTTGTACTTCATCCCTTCATTGATAGAAAATGCCGGAACGCCCACGCGCGCCATGCTGAAGTGGTCAGAGCGATAGTAGTGTCCCGCCTCGGGATGCGAATCTGGCCGGATTGCCAGTCGAAACTCCTTAGCCATCGCTTCTACGGTGGGGTAAAAGGTCGTGCGTTCAGCGCCGGAAACTTCGACCTCCTGCGGTTCGCCCAGTGGAGGCACGTCGTCGAAATTGAGATCCAAGGCGATCTTCGCGGCGGGAATAGGTGGATGTTTGCCAAGATATCCGGACCCTAACAGTCCTTGTTCTTCTGCTGTCACCGACACAAACAGCAGGGAGCGGTGGGGCTTTGACTGGGATTGGGCAAAAACCCGCGCGAGTTCGAGCAGAATGCCGCAACCGGTGGCATTGTCCCGAGCCCCGTTGTAGATATTGTCACCGGACATATCAGGGCGAATTCCGAGGTGATCGTAGTGCGCGGTGTACAGTACCGCTTCATCCTTTAGTTTTGGGTCAGAGCCTGGCAACATTCCCATTACATTTTTCGACGAAATTTGCCTGATCTTGCTCACCATGTGAGCTTTGAGTTTTACCGGCAGGGGAACGGGATGGAAGTTTCGGGACTGCGCATCGGCCATCAGCTTGTCGAGATCCATTCCCGACTTTTGAGCCAGTTGTCGGGCTACTTCCAATTGAATCCATGCAGCGGCCTTGAGTTGTGGCGTGTCGCTCTTCAGAAATTCCTTTTCTCCGGTATTGGAGCTGCGCACTACGTCCCACGGGTAGCTCGCCATATCCGCTTTGTGTATCAGGATCGCGCCCACTGCGCCTTTGCGGGCGGCTTCCTCGTACTTGTAAGTCCAGCGCCCGTAATAAGTCAGGGCGGACCCCTTAAAGAACTTTGGATCGTCCGATTGCGGTTCGTTTACCAGCATGAGCAAAACTTTGCCGCGAACATCCGCGCCTTTGTAATCGTCCCATTGGTATTCGGGTGCCTCAATGCCATATCCGACATAGACAATTTCACTGTCGATATCATCTGAAGGATGTGCGGTGTCATCGGAAGCCACGTAGTCGTCCATCGGCTTGAGTTGCATCGCATCCCCGCGCCGAGGCGTGAACTCAAAACTGGTTTCCGGGGCTGCGGTGACCCCGACCATAGGAACATTCTGAAAAAACGTTCCGTTGTCCCCGGCAGGCTTTAGGCCATCGAGCCAGAACTGAGTGGCTATGTACTCGGCGGCAAGATCGCCCCCGCGCTGGCCGGTGCCTCGCCCCTCAAGCAAATCATGCGACAAAAAGCGCACGTGCGCGCGAATGTGCTCAGGGTCAATTTTTTGCAGCGCTCCAATGGCAGCAGGGGGGAGATGGGCCGACGCGTATCCACTCGAGCTATTCCTCCGTGCGCCCTGCGCGAGCGCAAAAACTACAAAAGCAAGGGGTAGCGCCAGAACAAGGCTCTTTCGCATTCAGACAGACTCCTGAGGTCAAGTTGAAGGGGATATTGTATCGGGAACAGGCGAGAATTGGGCGGAGGAGGAACCAAAGCACATAGCTCGGCCGCCCACCACCGAAGTAGCTACTTTGGAATGCCCGCACCCGGCGGGCTAGTTTCGCGACCCTCAACCCGCGCGGAAATCAGCTACCGTTTCACTGGATTGGAAGATCGGCTTCGGAGACTGCCCGTTCGCGGATGCCGCTTTGCCAACAATCTGCTCAAACTCCTGGCGCGACCAACCCACACTTGAGATCTCGATCTCACCGTCTTCAGAAATCCAAAATACCGTTGGGACATTGGTTAGCGCGTACGCATTTGAGGCGGGAAAGGTCTTGGTGTCATCCAGAAGCATCGGAAGAGTAAGACCGTGCTTCTTCATGAAATCGAGGGTATCTTTCTTCTCATTCTGGGATATGGCGATAATGCTGAGTTTGCCTTTGCCATAGGCTTTGTAAATGCGTTCGTAGAAAGGCAGCGCGTACTGGCAGACCGGACACGAAATTTTGAAGAACACTGCTACCACTGGCCCTCGGGTGAGTGCGTCCTGCAAAGAGAATCTCGATCCATCCATTGCGGGTAGTTCAAATTGCGGGGCGCGTACCCCTGCTTCCAGAGCTGCCATTCGTCTTCCTCCGAACAGGTTCTTGAGTGCGGGCCACATGTGGTCCTCTTTCTTCGATGATGTTAGCTTTGCGAAGGATTTTTTTCGTAAGGCCGGTGAGGGCAAGCCGATCCAATTTGCTCTTCTTGATCCACTTTCCTTTTAGACTTGCCGCGCCGGGTCGCACAACTACGCTGACAAGATAATTGGTCACCGTGATTGAGTGACGCACCGTGAACAGGATCTCGCGGTCGTGGGCTGGTGAATCCACCCTCGGCAGTTCCCACATTCCAGACATTAAGCGTTCACCTCCAGCCCTCTGAACCAGGAACACTGAATCTCCGCGAATCACCAAAGCAACCGCGACCGACAGTTTGCGCTGCCGAGGCTTGCTGCTTCGTAATTCACCCGGACCGCGGGTTCGACAAAACGAACTGACGGGACATCGGCTACAAAGGGGTTCTCCGGGCAGGCAGACCGTAGCACCTAACTCCATGATCGCCTGATTGAAGTCGCCGGGACGCGTTCGGTCCAATAATTCTTGAGCAGCCTTCAATGATTGGCTTGAGCTTGCGCTGTGCAGCAGCCGACGCAAAACCCGATCCACATTTCCATCCAGCACCGCAACCGGCTCCTCCAACGATATGCTAGCAATCGCCGCAGCCGTGTACCGGCCGATCCCCGGCAGCTTGCGCCACTCGTCTGAATGGTCCGGGAACTTTCCAGCGAACTCATGCATGATGACCTTGGCTGCCGCATGCAGATTGCGGGCGCGACGGTAATATCCCAAGCCGCTCCATTCCGCCAGCACCGACGCGACTCGCGCAGACGCTAATTTCTCAGTCGAAGGAAACCGCTGAAGGAATTTTCCATAGCGCGGCAGCACTGCTGCCACGCGTGTCTGCTGCAACATGATTTCTGAAACCCAAATGCGGTAAGGATCTCGGGTGTTGCGCCAAGGCAGGTCACGCCGGTTTTGGTCATACCACTCAAGCAGAGCGCGCCGCAAGTATGGTAGTCGCTGAGAACTGATGCGTGTAAACATTCGAGGCTGAACGGATTGTAATGCGAAATTGTGCCTGGAGCGTCCAGTTGGTGATTGACCTCCACTACTCAGCGCGAAATAATGACCTGTCGTTATCTCAGGCGTTCGTGGCGAGAGGATTGCGTTTGTGAATAATTTCAACCGTAAGGTCGAGGCAGCCACTGCCCGGGTGGGTAAGACGGTCGGCGAGACCACTGAAAAGCTGGAAAAAGAAACGTCGGACTTTATCAAATATCTTAACGACGAAGTAGTGCCAGCGGTCCGGCAGCACTCGACCAAGGCACTTCGTGTAGCAGCACAGAAGATGCAGGATTTGGCAAATTACATGGAGCGGCATTCGGCGTCCCGCAAATGAAAAAGATTCCTCTTCTCTTCTGCTTGTGCTTCATTCTGGCATCCTGCAGTCACAAACCTGCGCGAGTCGCGGTCGCACCTGCGCCTCAGGTCGACCAAGAGCAACCGGCTCCGGAAGGAACACCCCCGGTGGAAGCAGAAAAAACCACACCGCCAGAACTGCCGCCTAACCCAGGGGCAGAGGTCGCATCCGAAAGCAAACCGTTGCTCGTCGAGACGGGTGTTGCAAGCTGGTACGGTGCGCCTTATCACAACCGGCGCGGGTCGAATGGTGAAATTTACGATATGAATGCGATGACCGCCGCACACCGTACTTTGCCGCTCGGCTCCATTGTGCGGGTCACGAATTTAGCATCCAGCAAATCCGCGGTAGTTCGCATCACCGATCGCGGTCCTTTCATTGAAGGGCGAATCATTGATCTTTCGCAGGCAGCGGCCAAACAGATTGGCTTGGTGCAAAGAGGCACCGGACATGTACGAGTCGAGGTCTTGAAGACCCCGCAATCGATCGAAAGCGGCGGCCGCTGGGCCGTGCAATTGGGAGGTTTCGATAGAGAGAAACTAGCGCGCGAAATGGCGGACCATCTCTCGCGCCGCTATCGCACTGCGAAAATTTTAACCTTCAATAGTCCAGCAGGAAACTGGTGGGTAAGAGTGCGCGTCAAGGATGATTTGCGAGCTCGCGCAGAAGAAATCACGCGAGATACTAAAACATCTGAAGGTGGAGTTTTTCTGGTCAGGCTGGATTAGGAAAACAGTAGTAGCGGCTGGTCAGAAATGCGGTGCTCGAATTCGGCCTTCGCTTTTACTCATACCCACTGACCACTTGGTTCCAAAATGAGCGACTGCCTATTCTGCAAAATCGTGGAGGGAAAAATTCCCTCAAAGAAAGTCTACGAAGACGAGTACACGTTCGCATTTGAGGACATCGATCCGAAGGCGCCTACGCACGTGCTGATTGTGCCCAAGAAACAATTGAATAGCCAAGGATCGCAAAATCGAAGATGGCTACCGCACCGTACTGAACGTCGGCCCGAAATCAGGACAATCCGTATTCCACATGCATGTACACCTGCTCGGCGGACGTGACCTGCGGTGGCCTCCAGGGTAATTCGGCCATGAGATAAGGGTTAAAATGAATTCTGGTTGTATGTTTCAGATTCCCCAATCCAGTAACAATCGACGCAATGGTGCCCTTGTCGCGTCGTTGCTGGTTCATTGCTTCATTGTTTTTCTGTGGTTGAATCGCGCTCCCCTGTTTGTGCAGCCATCCAGTGTTGCGTGGGGCATTCACGGAAATTCTGCCGACCTGATTTATTTTCCACGGGCCGCTGAACACCAGGCATCCGCCAAGAAACTCCATTTCCGACTCAAGGCGAAAAAGCAGCCAGCCATTGAACCCCCGGCTCAGGCCGTTGAATCTGCTCGCGCAGGCGCTCCGGAAGGTTCGTTAGCACAGGGACCTGTGAGTGGCGTTGAGGCGAGTCCCGCGCTGCCCCTGGTTTTTCCGGATCCTTCGATCTATCCCTGGCAGTTGCCGAAAGGATTGCAAGGCGACGTAATCGTGGAGGTCACGATTGACGAAGGGGGCAATGTCACGGCGACACGCGTAATTCAGTCGCTGCAGAGGGAAATCGACGACAAGGTGATCGCAACCCTGAAGAATTGGCGTTTCAAGCCCGCGCTAGTAGATGGTATGGCAATCAGCTCGCGCCAGGACGTGCACTTTCACTTCCCGAGCTGATTCAGCAAATATTCTCTCTAATCAACCGGTGATCGGCTCTTCTGCTGCTCCGTGACGGCGTAGCAACTGCGGCAGGTTCTGCGAGAAAGCCGACCGCGGCAACACCATATCGCAACCGACTTCGTGGGCCTTTTGCTTCAGATCACCCTGAACGTGTGACAAGAAACCAATCACTGAAGTCTTCTTAAGTTTGCTCTTCAACTTGGGAATTAAGCTCAGCGGCTTTGCGCTGGCGTGGTTGAGGTCGAAAATAATCAGAGAAGGTTTCTCTTCGCCGTTGAGCTTGATGCGCTCAGTCAAGTCTTGTTCGGTCTTAACAAACTCGACCTTCACGTTCAGCTTGCGCGCAGTTTCCTGAATCTTGGCTTGGAAAAAGAGATCATCGACGAAGCCGAAGATGCGCGATGCTGCATCCTCACGCATGGGCAATGGCTCAGGTTCGGCCTGCGGATAGTTCGGCGCAAAACCAGGCCGGTGGCGAGGACGGGAACCATTGCTGTTGCCACCTGCGAGGGCCGCACGGTAGCTGTGATCCATGGGTGCCGTGTAAATGCTGTCGCGCTGGTTATCACGACTCGGTCGGCCATGCGGATTACCGCCCTTGGGACGACGACCGCGCCGCCGCCTGTTTCTCCCTCCTCCACCGGAGGGGCGTCCTGGTCCTGCATTCATATTTTTCTCGTTATGTCCTATTTAGTAGGCCCGAAGGGCGTACCCGATTTACCGATCTCACCGCGATTGGTTGACCTTGCGTCGCGCAGATGCACGTAACGTGCGGAAAAAACCATTTTGCGGCTGGAATCTCTTAATTGATCTATGTCCGTGTGCGCCTGGAGCCGTGCGGCGCGGAAGGTCAGCCAGGGGGCTTGACCGTTGGGAACATCCTTATGCTACCGCTACCCTCAAAGCAGCGCAAGTACTAAGTCACCCGACTTTTACACAGAAGTAACGGTATTTCGTCCGCCCCCCTTCGGAAGGCGGATATATGCCTCTGAGTTTTAACCGCCGAGATCAATTTCCGCTGATGTTTCTCACAGACTATGTGGCCGCACTGATCTGGCGAGCCCACTGTATGGCCTGCGAGAAGGCTTCAGCAACTTCGCTCTCTCTCAAGGCGAGTTTGCGA
>QHZX01000097.1 GCA_003224835.1 Acidobacteriota bacterium
GCAGAAATCGCGGTTGCCGCCTCCGTGGGCCGCTCCCGCGTTTTGGTACATGCGGAGCCGCGGGTGGCGGTGCTTTCCACAGGCGATGAAGTTGTTGACATCGACATTCCCCCCGGGCCTGGTCAGATTCGGAATTCAAACAGCTATTCGCTAGCCGCACAGATTCAAGCTGCGGGTGGTCATCCCGTGCTGCTGCCCATTGCGCCCGATGAACCTAATCGGTTGCGCGAGTTGCTCATCGAGGGACTGGATGCAGACTTGCTCCTGATCACGGGCGGAGTATCGATGGGGAAATACGATCTGGTGGAACAGAAGCTAGCCGAATTGAACGCTGAGTTCTTCTTCACCGGTGCGCAAATTCAGCCCGGAGAACCAGTTGTGTTCGGTCGAATTCCGTGTGGTGCAGACTCGTGTGGCGCGGGCGCCCCCGCCCGCGAACAAGTGGAACAGAAATATTTCGTCGGCCTTCCCGGCAATCCCATTTCGACGATGGTTACATTCGAGTTGTTCGCCAAGCCGATGCTCGAAGCCCTGGCAGGACTATCGCCACGCAAGCTGGTCTTTGCTCATGCAAAATTGAAATCCGAAATTCGCACCAAAACCGGATTGAAGCGCTTTCTTCCTGCTCTGCTCTCAGGCGAATTTGAACACTGCGAAGTTGAACTGATGCGCTGGCAAGGTTCGGGAGATATTGCCGCAATCGCCCGGTCGAATTGCTACATTGTGATTCCTCCCGATCGCGAAAAGATCGAGCCCGGTGCCTGGGTGCCAGTGCTGCTAAGATAATTTTCTTCAGGTACTCGCAATTGACTTCTAAGCTCTCACACTATGACGATTCCGGCCGCGCGCGGATGGTTGACGTGTCCGCCAAAACGGTGAACGCGCGGGAGGCAGAGGCCAGTGCGTTTGTGAGCATGACTCCCCAGGTCTTGAGCGCGCTGGGTCGCAATCCTAAGGGCGACCCACTGGAAACTGCACGGTTGGCTGGAATTATGGCTGCGAAAAAGACGGCGGAACTGATTCCGCTTTGTCACCCTTTGCCCCTTTCGCACATTGATGTCGAATTACGGCAGTGCGAGAATGGGATTGCAATTTCTTCCAAAGTTAAAACGACAGCTGAAACCGGTGTCGAAATGGAAGCGCTGGTTGCCGCAAGCGTGGCAGCGCTTACCATTTACGATATGTGTAAAGCGAGCGATAAAGGGATTGAGATTCGAGAGATCGTTCTGCAGCGGAAATCAGGTGGGAAAAGCGGCGATTATGACCGCAAGAAATAGGTTTTTAGCTGAAAACTGGTGGTCGAAGGCGCGTAGCTAAATGCAGAGTGACGTAAAAATCCTGCTGGTGGATGACAACCCGATGGTGTTGGCCATGCTGCGCGATGCGCTCACGCCCTTGGCCAGGGTCACCACTGCCGGTGATGGCGCCGATGCCCTCCTCAAAGCTGTGGACGATGCGCCGGATCTTGTGGTCAGCGACTTCCGCATGACCGGTATGGACGGTCGTCAGTTAGTCGATAAGCTCAAGAGCCGCTCCACGACATCGGGGATTTTTGTTGTGCTGATGGCGACCAAGGCCGACATCTCCGAAAAGTTGGCAACGCAGGACCATCCCGCCGATGATTTTGTTGAAAAGCCTTTTTATCTTAAAGAAGCTGTCCAGCGCATCAAGCGGGTCATCGATAAGATTTCGCTTGAGAAGTTGGCAAAAACTTCATCCTCGGATGGTGTGGTTCGCGGCAATCTTTCGCAGATGAACGTGATCGATCTCGTGCAGTCTCTCGAAATGGGCCGCAAAAGTTGCTCGCTCACGCTTAGTCGCGGCAATGAAAAGTGCGAGATGTATTTCAAGGAAGGGCAGGTCGCGCATGCGGTATATGGCGCGCTCAAGGGCGATGCCGCGGTTTTTAAGGTCCTGAGCTGGACCGGCGGCAATTTCCAAATCAATTTCGAAGCCACGACCAAGCAGCAAACGACCACCCTGAATACTCAAGGTTTGCTGATGGAAGGCTTGCGGCAACTCGATGAATCGCGCCGCGACGGCGGTGGCCAATCCGAGGAAGAAGAAGATGTCCTCCTCGACTCCTGAAACCTTTCGCGCCGCCGTGCTCACCATCAGCGATTCTTGTGCGCGTGGCGAGCGTAATGATATTTCCGGACCAGCTGTAACCAACGAACTGCAGCAGCATCATTTCACGGTGATCGAAACCCGTGTCGTCGCTGACGATCACGCGGCAATCCAGAAGGCAATTGTCGACCTTGCCCGAAAAGCCAGGCTTGTGGTCACTACCGGGGGAACAGGAATTTCTAACCGCGACGTCACCCCCGAAGCTACTCGCGCCGTATGCGGCAGAATGCTGGATGGAGTTTCAGAACGTATGCGGCGCGAAGGTGAAAAAAAGACCTTATTCGCGGTTCTGAGCCGTGGGGTTTGCGGCGTTTACGGCGCGTCGGTCGTGCTGAATTTGCCCGGTAGCCCGGCCGGCGCTGTGGAGTCCTTGCAAGCTGTAATTGAGGTTCTGCCGCACGCGATCCAGATTCTCGCCGGAAGAACTGAGCACATGAGCAATTAGTGTCTAGTCGAATTCATCCCGGAAGTTTGCCTGTTTCACAATAGTAAAATCCGACCTTCACTTGTCTATTGCTGGCTCGCTTTGGCAAGCCTCTGATGAAAACGCTCAAAGACATTCTCACGCGTTACACGGCATTCCTGTGGGCGATTCTCAAACCGTTAGGTGCCTGGGGAGTATTGGCGGCGGCAGCGCTGGACGGCGCAGCGGTGGGCCTTCCCGTGGATCTCGTGGTTGGCGGGTATGTCTCCCAGAACCATCGCCAATGGCTGGTTTACGTTCTGATGGCCGCAACCGGCTCGGCGCTGGGCAGTCTGGTTATCTACGCCATCGGATATGCCGGTGGAGAAGAGTTGCTCCGTAAACGCTTGTCACCTGCGCGTTTTGAGAAATTGCACAATGCCTTTGAAAAGCACCCGTTCTGGAGCCTGATGTTCCCGGCGATGCTGCCTCCGCCAACGCCGTTCAAAGCGTTCGCGCTGGGAGCAGCGGTTGCAGAAATGAGCATCAGCCATTTTCTCCTGGCTATTTTCCTCGGACGCTTTCTGCGCTTTACGGTTCTCGCTGGCCTGGTACTGTACTTCGGTCCGGGTGCGGTTGGAAGCATTCGCATATTCTTCAGCCACCACTTCCATTGGGTGGTGCTGATCGCTGCCGCGGCTGTCACCACCTGGTTTATTTTGAGGAAGAAAATGGCCAAGCGTCGGGCCTCCCGGCTGTTGGAGCATACTGACAGCTAATCGTCGTCTCGCCACGGATTTAAGCGTCACGGGCTCGGCCGGCTTCCGTCATTTAAACTAATCTCCGCACGGAGAGCTTCATGGCCACTGCTACTAGAACCAATCCTCTTTCGTATCTCACCGAACAACTGAATGATCTCAAGGCCAAGGGCACCTATTTTCGCCTGCGTGTACTTGAGGACGAACAGGCGCCGGAGTGCACCTTCGACGGCAAGCGCGTCATTAATCTCGCTTCGAACAATTACCTGGGCTTGACCACGCATCCCAAGCTGCGCGAAGCGGCCCTCGAGGCCACGCGAAAATACGGCGTCGGTTCGGGCGCGGTCCGCACCATCGCCGGCACCATGAAAATCCACATGGAGCTGGAGCAAAAGATCGCGCGCTTTAAAAATGCAGAGGCGTGCGTGGTTTTTCAATCCGGCTTCGCCGCCAATGCGGGAACGGTTTCCGCAGTTCTGGGCAAAGATGATTTCATCATCTCCGACCAGCTTAATCACGCCTCGATTATTGATGGCGCGCGTCTTTCACGGGCAAAGATTCTGGTCTTCGAGCACAAGAACATGGCCGATGCCGAAGCCAAGCTGGCCGGCATCGCCGATCAGGCCGGCCAGAAACTGCTGATTAGCGACGGGGTCTTCTCCATGGACGGAGACATTGGCCCTCTGCCCGCGTTGTGCGATCTGGCCGAAAAATACAGCGCCATCATGATGGTCGATGATGCTCACGCCTCCGGAGTCCTCGGGCGCAATGGCCGAGGGACGATAGACCATTTCAACGTGCATGGCAGGGTCGACATTCAAGTTGGAACTTTGTCAAAGGCGATTGGCGCGCTCGGTGGATACGTTTGTGGATCACGCGATTTGATCGAGTTTTTGTATCATCGCGCCCGGCCGTTTCTTTTTTCCACATCGCATCCCCCATCGGTCGCGGCAACTTGTATTGCTGCCTTCGAGGTTCTTGAAAACGAGCCAGAGCGGATCGAAAAGCTTTGGGAGAATACGCGCTTCTGGAAAAACGAACTCGCCCTGCTCGGCTTTGACATCGGTGGCAAGAGCACGCCGGCAAGCGAAACCCCCATCACGCCGATCATCATCGGCGACGGAAAGCTCACCATGGAGTTCTCTCGCGAGTTGTTCAAGGAAGGCGTACTGGGAACAGGCATCACATTCCCGACCGTGCCGGAAGGCAAAGCCCGCATCCGTACCATGATGACTGCAACTCACACGCGCGATGAATTAGAGCGCGCGTTGGAGGTGCTGCAGAAGGTCGGACGAAATATGGGAATTTTGAGCTGAGATTTGCTGCACTAACCTGCCCGATGCACGATTCTTCCCCCTACCACCGTTGCCACCACTTTCCCCGTTAACGGCCATCCATCAAAGGGCGTGTTGTGGGATTTTGAGCGAGATTTTGCCGCGTCAAACGTCCAGCGTTTTTTGGGATCAAATATGGTCACGTCGGCATGGCTGCCGCGCAGGAGCGTTCCTCGTCCTCGTAAATCCACAACCCGCGCCGGGCCCGCGGTGAACAATTCCACAATCCTGGACAAAGAAATCTTCTGGCGCAGGTGCAGCACCGTAATCGCCAATCCCAAAGCAGTTTCGAGCCCGGTAATGCCGAACATTGCCCGCTCGAACTCAATGATCTTTTCGTGCGGTGCATGCGGAGCGTGATCGCTCGCGATGGCATCGACTGTACCGTCGGCGAGCGCTACCAGCAGTGCCTCACGGTCAGTAGCCGAACGCAACGGCGGATTCATTTTGAAGTTTGTGTCGTAGTCGCGCACGTCGGCATCCGTCAGCGTGAAATGGTGGGGGGTGACTTCGCAGGTCACGCGAGCGCGATTCTTCTTTCCGCGCCGTACTGACTTCAACGCCTCGGCGGTGGATACATGCGCCACATGCAATCGCGCGCCGTTGAATTGCTGAGCCAACTGAACATCGCGGTCCACGATGGCTGCCTCCGCCATATCAGTCATCCCTCTCAAACCCAAACGGAATGACGTCTCGCTCTCATTCATCGAGCAGCCCTGCGTCACTCGCGTATCTTCCGCATGCTGGACGACCGGAAAATTAATCTCCGCGGACGCCCGCATCGCCTCGCGCATGGTTGTTTCGCTCAGGATGGGCTTGCCATCGTCGCTGACAGCGACAGCCCCGGTACGCTGAAGCGC
>QHZX01000280.1 GCA_003224835.1 Acidobacteriota bacterium
GCGCACATCGAACTTTGGGCTAGTGCCGTTCATATCTTCTTCGAGAAACTCCACCGGCTGCTGAGGTTGATGCTTTTCGCCACCTGGTCCCCAGAACAGGTTGAGGGATCGGATGTCGCCAGGATCAGTCCAAAGCACCGCCGAGACAGCAGGTTTGGCCTTTTCGGCAGGGTGGGCAGCGGCGACGGAACCCGAGCACATGAACAACAGAGCCCCGATAGCAGCGATTATTTGTGAATTGAGGCGACATACCATAATTTTCAGACGACGATCTGATGACTTCGCGAATGGCCTGAGTTGCAGGTTGCCTGAAGTTTCTATGTTTGCCATGGGACAGAACTCGGTCCAGCCGAGTTTGAGGCCGAGCGCGATGGGTATTGGCGGCATCCAAGTACCGGGAGGTACTGCGCTTACTTGTGAAGCTGCTCATACAACCCGGTGACGGGGTTCAGCGGTTGGTTAAAGGTATAAAGAAGGCCAAGGACCGCGTAGAGATCATGATCTTCCGCTTCGATCGGGTAGAGATCGAGCGCGCTCTGATTAACGCGGTGGAGCGCGGGGTATTTGTGCACGCGTTGATCGCATTCACCAACCGTGGAGGCGAACAAAACCTTCGCAAGCTGGAGAAGAGTTTTCTCGCGAACGGCATTACGGTTGCGCGCACTGCGGACGATTTAGTGCGATATCACGGCAAGATGATGATCGTGGACCGCAAAGAGCTTTATGTCACAGGTTTCAACTTCACGTATTTGGACATTGAGCGCAGCCGAAGCTTCGGTGTAATTACTCGGAACCCGAAGCTGGTTTCGGAGGCGACCAAGCTATTCGAAGCCGACACCAAGCGCCAGGTTTATTCCGCCGGCAATTCCAAATTCCTGGTCAGCCCCGTCAACGCGCGAAAAGAGCTGGCTCGTTTTATCCAGGGCGCAAAGAAAGAACTTCTCATCTACGATCCCAAGATCAGTGACCGCGGTATGTTGCGCCTGCTCGAGGAGAGAAAAAAGGCGGGGGTGGATGTTCGTATCATAGGGTGCGCAAGCGGCAAGCGGCTGGCTGCCTGTGAGTTGAAACGCATCAGACTGCATACCCGGACGATCATTCGCGACCGGACCCAGGCTTTCCTCGGAAGCCAGAGTTTGCGACAGTTAGAGCTCGATGCACGGCGCGAGATCGGTATGATATTTCGCGATGCGTCCGGCATTAAACAGGCAATTCGCATCTTCGAGGAGGACTGGGCGGCATCGGCAGAAGATCGCCCCTCGCCTGAGCGAAAGCGATCCAAGGTCATCAAGAAAGTAGCGCGCGCGGTCACAAAAGATGCGGCGTTGAACCCTGTCGCAAAGAAAGTCGTCAAGTCCATCCGCAACAAAACTGGGGTCAAGTTGGACCGGGACAAACTTAATAGGGCAGTCGAAGGAATCCTTAAGAATGTAGTAGAGAAGACGGCAGAGAAAGCCGCGGAAGAAACTTCTAACATGGTCGCGAAAGTGGGCTAAGCATTGAATTACGTGGTCAGTCGAATCATGCCCGCCGTAGTAATGCTGGTTGTGGGACTGGGGCTGAGTCTTGCTCAAGCTCCAGCACCTGGATCTGTCGATGCGAAATTGATCAGCGAGTTTAAGGAGAGAGTAAATCAATATCTGCAACTGCGCGAAAAGGTGGCTGGATCAGCGCCTTCCTCCACCGACGTACCAGAAAAATTAGCTGAGTCCCGGAATGAATTCTCAAACAAGATTCGAGCGGCCCGGGGGAGTGCAAAGCAAGGCGAGATATTCAGGCCGGAAGTTGCCCAGTATTTCCAGCGTGAAATTTCAGCGACATTAAACGGACGTTATGGTAATGACATCCGAGCTACTCTTCGCCATGCTGAGCCGGTGAAGATGAAAGTCCAAATTAACCAGAGCTATCCGGAGAATGTCCCGCTGCAGTCCACGCCGCCTACGCTGTTACTCAATCTGCCCGAGCTGCCAAAGAGTTTGGAATACCGCATCCTCGGGCGCGATCTGGTCCTTCGCGATAGCGACGCAAATATCGTAGTTGACTATGTTCCTAACGCGCTGCCTGGCAGTAAACAATGAGCATCCGAAGCAAAACTGTACCGCTCGCGGCGGGCCTGATTGCTCTTTCAGTCTCACTCGCGGGGGCGCAAACGCAGTCCCGGCCGGGCCTGCGTATTCCGCTGCAGAAGGATTCGGTGCGTTTCGCGGTGATCGGCGATAGCGGCACCGGAGAAAAAGAACAATACCAGATTGCCAAGCAGATGGAAGCTTATCGCCAGGCGATGAACTTCGATTTCGTGATTATGCTTGGCGACAATATTTACGGCGAGCACGAGCCTCGCGACTTCGAAAAAAAATTCGAGGTCCCTTACAAGCCCTTGCTGGACGCGGGCGTCAAATTTTATGCGTCGTTGGGGAATCACGACGATCCCAAGCTCGAAGCTTCCTATAAGCCATTTAATATGAATGGCGAACGCTACTACACATTCAAAAAAGGGGACGTGCAGTTCTTTGCCCTGGACAGCAATTACATGGATGCAAAGCAGTTGAGCTGGCTCGAGCAGAACTTGAAGTCTTCAAAGGCGCGTTGGAAGATTTGTTTCTTTCATCATCCCTTGTACAACGATGGAAAGATGCACGGGCCGGACCTTGACCTGCGCAATCAGCTCTCGCCGCTGCTAAAGCTTTACGGTGTCAACGTGGTATTTTCCGGGCACGAACATGCGTACGAGCGGCTCAAGCCAGTGGACAACATTTATTACTTCGTACAGGGCGATTCCGGCAAGTTGGTACATCATGATTTTCATCGTTCCGATCTGATGGAAAAAAGCTTCGATCGTGATCGGACGTTCATGATCGTGGAGGTTGCAGGGGAAAATCTCTCCTTCCAGACCATCGCGGCTGGTGGCGATACCGTGGATACAGGAACGCTTCCCAGGCCGGCAGCATCGGTCAAAGCTGCTGCTGCGAACAAGTAAAGGCCTGGAATTCCACAGGATTTGCAGGGCAGCTTGCCTTCCGCGCCTCCTAGGGCCATGATCTTTCCTTTGCACGGCCCTTCCTGCAAAGTAAAATCTAAGGATCAGAATGTCTCAGTTCGTTCATCTTCACCTTCATACCGACTACTCCATGCTCGACGGCGCCTGCGACGTCGAGAAGCTCTGCTATCGAGCCAAAGAACTGGGCATGCCCGCAGTGGCGATGACCGACCACGGCAATATTTTTGGCGCAGTGCACTTCGTAAATGCGGCTAAGGCTGCCGGAATTAAGCCGATTATCGGATGCGAGCTCTACGTCTGCAAGAAGGACGATCATCGAATCGAGCGCACCCCGCCCGACGGCGATACTTACAATCATCTGCTAGTGCTCGCCGAAACCGACGAAGGCTATCGCAACCTGGTCAAGATCACCTCTGAAGCATCTCTTCATGGTTTTTATTACAAGCCGCGGGTGAGTAAGAAATTTCTTGCGGAACATTCGAAGGGTCTCATCGCTCTCTCCGGATGCCTCAAGGGTGAAATTCCTGAACTGCTGGTTGAAGACAAGTACGAAGCGGCACGAGCTGCGGCAGCAACTTACTCTGACATCTTCGGCAAGCAAAACTTTTTTCTGGAGATACAAGACCAGGGCCTGGAGCTGGAGCACCGAATCCATCCTCATCTTTTCAAACTTGAAAAAGACATGGGGGTGCCGCTGGTCGCCACTAATGACAGCCATTACTTGTGCGAAGACGACGCGCATGCGCAAGATGTGATGGTCTGTATTCAGACCGGCAAAAGCATTCAGGACCCGAACCGAATGAAGTTTCAGGGCAACGCGTTCTATGTAAAGAGTCACGATGAGATGTACCAGGTGTTCAAGAGTGCGCCCAGTGTGCTCTCGCGCACGCTGGAGATTGCCGAACGCTGCCACGTTCAGCTCACAAAAGTCAGCAATCCGTTTCCGCACTTCGACGTACCAGAGGGATACACGCTCGACAGCTACTTCGAGCATGTAACACGCGAGGGCTTCGCGCGGCGAATGGAGAGCATTCGAGCTCTCTCTGCTGCAGGCAAGCTAAAACATGGAATCGCGGAATACGAGCAACGGCTCGCGAGGGAAATAGGCATCATCCAACAGATGAAGTTTTCTGGCTATTTCCTTATTGTTTGGGACTTTGTTCGATACGCCCGAGAACATCAAATTCCTGTCGGTCCAGGGCGCGGATCTGCGGCGGGATC
>QHZX01000281.1 GCA_003224835.1 Acidobacteriota bacterium
TTATTGATTACGTCACCCAAAAATATGGCCGCGAAAACGTGGCGCAAATTATTACGTTCGGGACGATGGCGGCAAAGGCAGCCATCAAGGACGTGGGCCGGGCCATGGATATTCCTTATAGCGATGTGGACCGCATTGCGAAAATGGTGCCCACGACCCCCAATATCAAATTGGAAACGGCGCTCAAGGAATCTCCAGCGCTGCAGCAGGCTTATGAAAGCGACACGCAAATCCGGCAGCTAATCGACACGGCCAAGAAACTGGAAGGCTTGGTGCGGAATGCCGGAATGCACGCAGCGGGAGTGGTGATTTCGCCCCGGCCGCTTAAGGAACTGGTCCCGCTCTACAGGACCAAGAACGACGAAATCGTCACTGCTTTCGACATGGTCGCGATCGAGAAGATGGGTCTGCTCAAAATGGATTTCCTGGGCCTGACTACACTCACTATTCTCGATGACGCGCTGAAGCTGATCCGGCAAACTCGCGACACGCATATCGAACTGGATACCATTGCCCTGCACGATCCGACTACTTACGAAAAGGTTTTTCACAGCGGCCTTACTTCC
>QHZX01000282.1 GCA_003224835.1 Acidobacteriota bacterium
GTTGAAAGTTGCAGACATACCCGCGGCCGCGCCGCAGGCCAACAACACTTTTCGTTCTGAAGCAGTAGTGTGCAGCAATTGCCCGATCAGCGATCCTACGGCCCCGCCAGTTTGAATAATCGGACCTTCGGCGCCGAACGGGCCACCGGTGCCGATGGCGATGGCCGCCGAGATAGGCTTCAGGATCGCGACTCGCGGCTCAATCCGGCTGCGATTCACCAGTACCGCTTCCATGGCTTCAGGAATTCCGTGGCCTTTAATCTTGGAGCTGCCATATTTGGCCATCACTCCTACAATCAATCCGCCAATTACGGGTATCGGAATCAGCCATAGCCCAAGGTGGGACACTGCATATCGCGGGCTCAGAAACGTCAGGCTGAAGCGTCCAAAAAACGCGATGTTGGTGAAAAGGCCGATCAAGCGATAAAGCAGAAAAGCAATAACGCCGGCGAGCAACCCTATACCTGCGGCCAAAAAAGAAATCATTACCAGCCGGAACTGTGCCGTTGCTGGCGGTTGCTGCTCCGCAGCCGTATTTATCCCGGTTACGGAGAATTGAGTTTTTGCGTCAGCTGCAGGTGTGCGGGCAACTTCAGAGGATGAGGAATTGCGTTCTGGCATTTGGATACTTATTTCGTTCCTTTTTTCGATTTCTTACTGTCCTGGAGCACGCGGCGTAGGGCTTCGATCAGCGCAGGCCCGCGGGTAGACAATTCTGCGCGATGATGCAGAACGAGCTCGCGCAAAAGTTTCTCGCCTGTGGGCGTGAGCACCACGAGCACTTCGCGCCGGTCTTGGGTGCCGCGCTGCCGCCGGACCAGCCCACTCGCCTGCAGCCGATCCACAAGTTCAACAGCGCTGTGATGCTGGATCTGAAGCTGCTCGGCCAGTTCGCCAATTCGCGCCCGCACATTCGGAGGCAAACCTTTCAGCGCCAGCAACAACTGGTATTGCCGGGGCTCCAGGTCTGAACCGCGTACTGCAGCGTCGCTAAATCTCAAATAACGGCGAATCTGGTGGCGGAATTCCGCTAACGAGTGATAATCCTCAAGCGTCAGATTTTTCTGCATGCGGCGGATTATATCGTGTGACTGAAATTCTATTGTATCGTACAGCGACATATAGTCAGCTTTCGTCGAGAGTTACACGAGGAGATTACCCATAACCAGACTGGTCACCTCGAACCGTTGCCAATTACAATGCTGTGTCGCGTTAAAGTCGCATAGGAGCCGGCATTGATCCCACGCTACACGCGGTCCGAGATGGGTCGCATCTGGAGTGAAGAAAACCGTTTTCGCACCTGGCTGAAGGTTGAAATTGCGGCCACCGAAACGCTGGCCGAAGCTGGAATCGTTCCACGCCAGGCTGCCAAAGCTATCCGTGAGCTTGCAGATTTCCGACTAGAGCGCATTCGCGACATCGAAGCCGAGGTTCGGCATGATGTAATCGCCTTCACCACCGCGGTCGCAGAATTCGTTGGTCCCGAATCCCGCTGGTTCCACTATGGATTGACCTCCAATGACGTGGTCGATACCGCCCAAGCCCTGCTCATTCGGGAAGCATCCGAGATCATCGCCGCTGATCTGCGCCAATTATCGGAAGTTCTCGAGCGGCGCGCCTGGGAATTCAAAGACACGCCTATGATTGGCCGGACGCATGGAATTCATGCCGAGCCGATCACGTTTGGTTTCAAGCTCGCTAACTGGTACGCCGAGGTACAGCGCGATATAGACCGTTTTGATCGCGCCGCAGAGGAGATGCGCGTCGGCAAGTTCTCCGGTGCGGTGGGAACTTTTGCCCATCTAAGCCCCGAGTTGGAAGAGAAAATGTGCGCGCGTCTTGGAATAAAGGTGGCCTTGGGATCTTCGCAGGTCATCCAGCGTGACCGCCACGCCAATTATCTGGCAACTCTGGCCGTGATCGGATGCACCCTGGATAAGATCGCCACTGAGATCCGGCACCTGCAACGCACCGAAGTCCGTGAAGCCGAGGAGTACTTCAGCGAGAAGCAGAAGGGATCTTCGGCCATGCCGCATAAACGTAATCCGATTACGGCTGAGCAGATCAGCGGACTGGCGCGTCTTGTGCGTTCAAATGCGCAGGCTGGTTTTGAAAATGTCGCGCTCTGGCACGAACGTGATATTTCCCATTCGTCGGTTGAAAGGGTCATCCTGCCCGATTCGACCATTCTGACCGATTACATGTTGAACAAAACGGCGAACCTACTGGACACGATGTTCGTTTATCCAGAGCGGATGAAAGCAAACCTCGAAAGTACGGGCGGTCTGGTTTTCAGCGGGCAGCTTCTCCTGGACCTAGTGGAGCATGGGGTATCGCGCGAAGCCGGATACCGGCTGGTACAGGGACATGCCATGCGGGCCTGGAGAGAGGGTTTGAACTTTCGCGAACTCGTGACGCGCGATCCGGAACTCACGCGGAGCGTTCCGGCAAAGGTAATCCAGGGTGCGTTCGAGTTGAACCGCCAACTGCGAAATATGGATGCTATTTTCGCGCAGGTATTTAAGCGGAAGAGCGACGGAAAAGCTCGAGGTAAGAACAATGCTCCTCGTCTGACAAAGACCACAGGCAAACGCGCTGCAAGGTCGAAGGCGTCTTAGGCTACTCTGGTTCCTCTCCTTTGCATCGAAGACAGCATGATTTTGCGCCTACGTGCCGGTATGCAAGCGGGGCTGTTCGCCGCCTTCCTCACCTGCTGGGCTACTGCAGTCGGGGTTTCACAAGTCCCTGCGGAGCAAAGGGTTCCGCCTTCCGTAAAAAGTAATCCGACAGTCGAAAGATCATCCCATTCTGCTGACGAAGAGCCGTCCATCCCCGACCTGCAAGAGAAATCCTGGCAAATTCTGCAGAGTGGCTTGCGTAAAAAGAAAGTAGCTGAACGCACAGAAGCGGTGAAGGCGCTTTCTCTGCTGGCCGGCAGTCGCCAGGCGCTCAGGTTCTCGCTTCGTGCCATGCGTGACAAGAACCCGCGGGTGCGCGCTGCAGCGGCGGCAACCCTGGGAGACCTGCACGCTACAAGCGCTGTGCCTGTTTTGCGGGCAGCGGTCTCTGATAAAGATCCTTCCGTAATGCTTGCGGCAACGCACGCGCTCTTCATTCTGAAGGATCCTTTAGCGTATGAAATCTATTACGCAATTTTGATGGGAGACAAAAAAACCAGCGCTGGCGTTATTCAGTCGCAGCTCGAACGCTTGAAAGATCCCAAGGAGGTTGCGCAGATGGGAATTCAGGAGGGGATTGGTTTTGTTCCTTACGCCGGTATGGGCTATGAGGCCTACAGGCAGTTGCTGAAACATGACAATTCGCCGGTGCGCGCCGCTGCCGCCCGCTTTCTGGCGCTCGATCCGGACTCGATTTCTCAGGACGCGCTTCTTCAGGTGGCATTGACCGACAAGAGCATCATCGTGCGCCAGGCGGCGCTCGACGCTCTCGCGGAGAGAGACAACTCCAAATGCATCCAGCGGCTGGCAAAAAATTTGGACGACGACAAATATCCGGTCCGGTACCGCACCGCCGCCACCATTATCCGGCTGGGCAGCAGTGACCACCGAAAACCAGCGGCCAATTAACTTCTTCTCAGGCGTGAATCAGAGCCTTTTTAAAGACGCCGCACCACCGCCGCTTAATGCCAGGCAAATGCAGGCCGCCATTAGAGTGAGAGGAAACTCCACGCCCGCGGGATTGAAAAATCCATTCTTCATGTGGACGGCAAGAATCGCAACCAACATATCGATGGTTAGCAAGGCCGCCGGAAGACGCGTAGCCAATCCCGTAAGGAGAAGGATGCCGCCAACGAATTCAACCAGTATCACCACTACAGCGGCGACCGCGGGAAGCGGAATTCCCAGGTGCCCGAACATTCCAGCAACCCCGTGGAATCCGAACTTGAAAACCTTTTGATATCCGTGCGCAAAGAAAACTATTCCGACGATTATTCGAAGCACCGCAAGTCCTAAAGACTGAAACTTTCCATTAAACATAGCGGCTCCTGAATGTAGAGTGGCTGATTGAGTCTTGTTCAACCAAGATGCTGTGACTGGGTTCGAAGCTTCAAATTCTACGCGCGCATTAATTAGCCGGAGCATGGACCCGCTCGCGCACACGTCCAGCCACGATTTGCCCCATTTCTGAGGTTGCAATGGGGCGATCGGTCTTACCCGCCAGGTCACGAGTGCGATGCCCGTCAGCCAATACCTCACGTACTGCCATTTCAACCGATGCCGCTTCGGCCTCGAGCTGAAAAGAATGACGAAGAAGCATTGCGGCTGAGAGAATCGCGCCGAGAGGATTTGCGATCCCCTTTCCTGCAATGTCGGGCGCGGAACCATGAATCGGCTCATAAAGCCCAACCTTCCCGCCAATACTAGCGGATGGCAATAGTCCGAGCGATCCCACGACCGCACCAGCTTGGTCGGACAAAATATCACCGAACATATTTTCAGTGAGGATCACATCGAACTGCGTGGGGCGCGAAACCAGGGCCATGGCGGCGGAATCGACGTACATGTGCGAGAGCCGGACATCTTTAAATTCGGACCCGATCCGATTCACGACTTCCCGCCAAAGCCGCGAAGAATCGAGGACGTTAGCTTTGTCGACAGAGGTTAACTCTTTTCGGCGCTGCCCGGCCAGTTGGAAGCCGATCCGCGCGATGCGTTCGATTTCGGGTTCGCTGTACGACATAGTGTCGACCGCGCGCCGACGTCCAGAATCGCCTTTGGTCGAACGCTCGCCGAAATAAAGCCCACCGAGCAATTCGCGCACGATAATTACGTCAGTCCCACGCACGATCTCTTCTCGCAACGGCGACAGGCTCTCTAAGCCTTGCAGGCAAATCGCGGGCCGTAGATTGG
>QHZX01000283.1 GCA_003224835.1 Acidobacteriota bacterium
AACTACCGAGCCGGCAACATTGGAGGTAAAACCCCGATTTTTCTTTCTCGACTGGTTCCAACGATTCAGGTTGTTTTCCGAACAAATCGCAGTTCCCGAAGGTTCTGCCAGAATCCTATTTCAATTGGCCGTGTTTGTGGCTGGCTTCCTGATTATTTTCTCCCGCCGGCCTGACGCAATTCTCAATGCACAGTTCTGGGCGGAAGATGGGCAGCGGTGGTATGCCGATGCCTACCACTTTGGGCTTCGCTGTCTGTTAATGCCGGACGAACTCGGCGGATATTTTCATAGTGTTTCGCGGCTGAGCGGGCTGCTTGCGTTGCTCGTGCCGCTGTCGTTCGCACCGCTGGTAATGAATCTGTTCGCGATTGTCATACAAATATTGCCTGCCAACGTGTTTCTTTCGTCGCCATTCTCAGCTATTTCGTTTCCGAAAAGATTAGCAGCCGCGTTTGTGTATTTTGCCCTTCCTAATACTTACGAAGTGAACGCAAATGCCACGACCATTCAGTGGCATTTAGGACTGCTGGCCTGCCTCCTGCTGCTCGCACCTTCAATGCGCAGTTGGAAATGGCATGTATTCGATGGGGTCATTCTTGTCCTCATTTCACTGGACAGCCCGGTTGGGGTTGTGCTGCTCCCGCTGGCCGCAGTTGTGTGGTGGATGCGACGGAGCCGTGGATCAGCAATTTCGCTTGCGATACTTGTGCCGGGAGCTTTAATTCAGGGTCTCACAGTGATGTTTTCGCATTCGCGTCCCAGTGCACCAAACGGAGCGAATTTACATTTGTTGATACAAATTTTAGGCGGGCAGGTTTTTTTATCACCATTGGTAGGGAACACGACCCTGGTGCACATGGCTTGGAGGCATTTTCCAGACTATATTTTCGCGCGAGAGACATTTGCTTTTTGGCTTGGGCTGGTAATTCTCTTGTATGCGCTTCGTTACGCGCCTGCGGAAATAAAGCTGTTCATCTTATTCGGGTTTACCGTATTATCACTGAGTTTAGCGCGACCAATCCCCGGAATTCTGCCGCAGCCGCAGTGGGAATTACTGAGCTTCCCTGGTCACGGGAACCGGTATTACTTCTTGCCTGCGATCTCTTTTCTCGCAGCTTTGGCCTGGATTGCGAGCAGTGGGCGGCGCTTCACCAATGTGATTGCTGGGATGCTGCTTCTGCTCCTACCCATTGGTATAGTTCGCGACTGGGAATATTTACCGTTCGCAGATCTTCACTTTCAGGAGTACGCGTCAAAATTTGAGTCATCGCCGCCCGGGACGAAGATGGATATTCCGCTCAACCCAGTCAATGCCGCTCATTGGACCATGACACTGACCAAACATTGAGCCAAGCTTTAACTTACTGTGCCATCGTCTTCAGATTAGGGCCTGCGATCAGGCGGGCCTCGGTCGCGTGCTGCACGTCGTCAAAGGTCAGGCCGGGAGCGATTTCTTCCAGCACGAGCCCCGCGGGCGTAACAACGATATAAGCCATTTCGGTCACGATAGTGTCCACCACTCTTGAACCGGTCAATGGCAGGGTGCATTTCTTTAAAATCTTAGGCTGACCTTCACGTGTACTGTGCTCCATCGCCACGACTACGCGCCGCGCGCTGGCAACCAGGTCCATGGCGCCACCCATACCTTTCACCATTTTCCCAGGGATCATCCAATTTGCCAGACTGCCCTCTTCGTCGACCTCCATCGCACCTAATACGCTCAGGTCGATGTGGCCCCCACGAATCATGGCAAAAGAATCTGCGCTTGAGAAATAAGAGGTGCCCGGCATTTCTGTGATGGTTTCTTTTTCGCTCTGCAAGACGACATTGATTCCACGCGGAACATGGTTCGCGACCAGGGTGGGCATTCCGATGCCAAGATTTACATAGAATCCATCGCGCAATTCGGCAGCAACACGCTTCACAATGCGCTCACGTTTATCGATGTCTTTGGCAGCTTTGGTCATTGTCTTTGGGATCGCCTTTGCTACTTGGACTGCCTTAGGGTTCTTCTTTCAATGCGCCTTTCGTACATTTCACCTTGAAAGATTCTCTGAACGTAGATGCTGGGAGTATGCACCAGATCGGGATCGAGTTCGCCGACTTCGACCAGGTGCTCAACCTCGGCGATAGTTATTTTCGCAGCCGTGGCCATCATTGGATTGAAATTCCGCGCAGTTTTGCGATAGACGAGGTTGCCCCACTTGTCCCCCTTCCAGGCCCTGACGAAAGCGAAATCAGCCTTAAGCCCACGTTCCATCACATATGTGCGGCCGTCGAATTCGCGGGTTTCTTTATTTTCGGCAACCAAAGTGCCAACGCCGGTGGGAGTAAAAAAAGCTGGAATGCCGGCCCCGCCCGCGCGTATGCGTTCGGAAAATGTTCCCTGCGGCACAAGCTCGAGATCGATTTTCTTCTCGAGCACCATCTGTTCGAGCAGCCGATTTTCTCCAACATAGCTACCAAAATGCCGCCGAATCTGACCCGCTGCAAGTAGTAGACCCATGCCGTATCCATCTACGCCAACGTTGTTGCTTATGGTTGTGAGGTTCTTAGTTCCCCGGCGAACCAATGCTCGAATCAAATTTTCGGGGATCCCGCACAGGCCGAAGCCGCCAATCATAAGCGTGGCGCCATCGGCAAGATCGTGGATGGCCTCGTCTGCGTTAGCAACAACTTTATTCATCGGAAAAATTGTAAAGCAAGAGTGATGTTGAGGCAGGGAGGGGAGACGAATGCATCTGCGCGAATGCATCCATAAGCCACTTCATTTTTGTCTTCTCTCCGCGCTTTCCGCCCTCGGTGCTGCGGAACTCTTAAGCTTGTGCGCACGATCGAACTCGTCTTCGAGCTGCCGGCTGTCGAGATTTTCGCGAATGTGCGCCAGTCGCTGCTCCAACTTGAGCAACGCATCTGCAATGTGTCGCTTATTTGTGAGCGCAACATCGCGCCACATGGAATATGGGCTCGATGCAATTCGAGTCATTTCGCGTAACGCACGGCCACCGTAGTCGAGCACAGGAGCGTCTTCGCCGTATTCATCAACCAGACTTGCGGCAAGCGCAGTGGAGACGAACTGGGGAATGTGGCTGATCCACGCGCAAAGCTGATCGTGTTCAGCGGGATCAAGCTCGGCAATGTCAGCACCGATTTTTTTGAGCCATGAGACATACTCGCCGGCTAAACCGGTTGAAACATTCTGCTTCGGAAGCGGCGTCAGAAACCAGACTGCACCACGAAACAGATCTGCATCCGCAAATTCGATACCAGAATTTTCTTTCCCGGCCATGGGATGGCCGGCGAGGAATCTGTGAGACGCTCGGTTGCCGAAAATCTTCTGGGCGCGCGAGACGATTTCAGATTTCGTGCTGCCCACATCAGTTAAAAGAACATCGTCCGAAAGATGCAGACCGAGGCGTTCAATCAAATCGATAATCGTGCCCACCGGTGTTGCAATCACAACAACATCACTGCCTTCGGCGGCCTTTATTGGATCACCAATTCCCTTATCAATTGCACCGATTTTTTTTGCGCGCCGCAGGACATCGGGTTGATCGCAGCCAATGATCTTTCCCCTGAATCTTTTTTTGCGAAGCGCCAGCGCGAGTGATCCACCAATAAGGCCGGTGCCGATGATCGTGATTTGGCGAATGGGCATGGTTAAGTCATTGGATCAGCGGGAAATGAATCATTGAAAGGCAGCTTGGGTTCAGTTCTTCAATGACCAAATGTCTAAATGACTCTATGATTCAATTCTTAAGCGATCTTTCTTCCCACTGCGGAGGCGATCATCTTCAACGAATCCATCAGTTCCGTGAACTGCTGCGGGAAGAGCGATTGTGCTCCATCCGAAAGTGCTTTGTCAGGATTGTGATGGACCTCGATGAGCAGTGCGTCGGCACCTGCAGCAACTGAAGCGCGCGCCATAGGAGCAACTTTATCGCGTCGGCCGGTTCCGTGGGAAGGATCGGATGCGATCGGCAGGTGAGACAGCTTGTGCACTACAGGAATCGCGCAAATGTCCAAGGTGTTTCGCGTATAAGTTTCAAAAGTGCGAATACCGCGCTCGCAGGTGATGATGTTGTAGTTGCCGCCGGCCATGATGTATTCCGCAGAGAGCAGCAGTTCCTCAATGGTGGCGGCGATACCCCGTTTTAAAAGAACCGGAGTCTTCAATTTTCCCAGCTCTCGGAGCAGATTGAAGTTCTGCATATTGCGGGCGCCCACCTGCAGGATGTCAACGTATGGAAGCATGACCTCGATTTGCGAGATCTCCATGACTTCGCTGATCACCAGTAGATTGAACTTGTCGCCGGCCTCGCGCAGAAGCTTCAGTGCCTCCAGACCGAGACCTTGGAATGAGTATGGCGAACTCCGCGGCTTAAATGCGCCTCCGCGCAGCGCTCGAGCCCCGGCTTTGGCCACCAGTTCGGCCACAGTAAATAGCTGGTCGCGCGACTCGACCGAGCACGGGCCAGCCATGACCACAACATCTTTATTGCCCACTTTTACGCCATTGCGAAATTCGATGGTCGTGCCCTGCGGGCGGAAACTCCGTCCCGCCAGCTTGTACGGCGCGCTGATGCGATGTACTTCCATTACACCGCTGAGCACTTCCAGGTTGCGAGTATCAAAGTCGGAGCGCGCACCCACCGCAGCAAGAATCGTCTGCCGCTCGCCAGTCGTGCGGTGAACAGAGAACCCCATCTCAATCAGGTGCTCAACCACCACCTGAATCTGGCCTTCATCCGCGGTCTCCTGCATTGCAACGATCATAATTTAGCCGTCAGCTTTCAGCCGTCAGCCGTCAGCCTCTTCGTTTTTTTCTGAAGGCTGATAACTGATGGCTGAACTCTGCTCTCAGTCATTTACTTCTGGATCGATCTCTGTGTCACCCAGACCGTCGCCCGAAGGAACTGGTTTGGGCGCGATTTCTTCGTGCTGGATCGCCCGCATGATGTCCATGATCCGCTCGTAAATCCTCTGCAAGTCACGATCGGGAAGCGGCCCTTTGTTCACACTGCGGGCATTTTCGAACACGGCGCGTTCGCGGTCCGGTTCGTAAATCGGCATACCAATATCTCGCTTCAGCTTTCCGATTTCGTGAGCCGCACGCGTTGGTCTTCGGCCAAAACCCTGGCCCGCTTCGGCCGATTCCACGCCGACAGAAAAAATCTTCTTGCTTATGATCAAACTGAATACTTCTAAGGCTAACGGCCGACGACTCCCTGAGAAGCGGAACGCCGAAGGGGATGACGGCCGATTAGCTGTTTTATAAATTCTGCCACAGCTTTGGCTTCAGTGCCGGGATTGGTTTCAATTGTCCGCACAATAGCGCTGCCCACCACGGCCGCCTCGGCAAAGGCGCCGACAGCCGCGAACTGCTCGGGCGCAGAAATTCCGAATCCGACCGCAATGGGCAACTTTGTGAACCTGCGCAGGCGGTGAACTAGTTTTTCGGCGTCCTCAGGCAATTCCTGGCGCGCGCCCGTCACTCCTGTGCGCGAAACCGCGTAGACAAATCCCGTGGAAGCTTCGGCAATATGCTTTAACCGTTCATCAGGGCTAGTAGGCGCTGCCAGGAAAACCGTCGCAAGATTGCGGTTCCGCATGTGCCGGCGGTATTCGCCCGCTTCTTCAACGGGCAGGTCTATTACCAGAGCTCCATCAGCTCCGGCATCAGCGGCTTGTGCGGCAAATTTCTCTACTCCCATCCGCAAAATGGGATTGAGATAAGAAAAGACAATCAGTCCCGCCGTGCTCTCGTTCCGAATCTCGGCGGCTATTCCGAGCACCTCATCGAGACAAACTCCATTCTTCAGTGCCCGCTCACTGGCGCGTTGAATTACAGGTCCATCAGCGACAGGATCGCTGAATGGCACGCCTAGCTCGATGATCTCGGCTCCTGCCGAAATGGCAGCTAACGCAACTTCGCGCGTAGTCCTAAGGTCAGGATCCCCACAGGTGAGATAGGCGACCAAAGAAGGACGATTTTCGAATTTCAGTGACACACCTGAATGATAGCTCAGCTTACGTTCGTAACGTCTAGGCCGCTCCGATTAACTGGAACTACAAACATTTTTGCTAGCCTCCGCACAGGGGTGGCCGGGCATGCATATCGATCCGGAAGTGATTTGGTTCCTTATCAGCGTTGTAATCATGGTAGTTGTGGGAGTGCCACGCATTCGCCGCACTGTGTGGCTGCCTCGCGAATTGGAATTTCAGGAAGTCCCGAACGCCCAACTTACGCCAGCGCAAGCGGGATTTTTGAACTCGTACGATGACAAGCTGGCCCTGCTGCAGTATCAGCCGTTCAAAACGTTTCGCGTACCCAACATGATTGGCCACAACTTGATACGCGTTTACCTGAGTTCGACCGACCCAGCGAAGTGCGCGATAACAGCTGTGGCGTCAAAGAATAAGAGCCTTTTCGTAAGTTTTATTGAGTTTGCAACCCGCTACGCAGATGGCGCGCGGCTGGTCATCAACAACAATGAAAAGACCGGCATTTTTGACGAAATGCCCGCAGTGACCACACGCCGCTATCCCGGGTTAAACGACGTGACTGAACTGAAGCGGCGGCACGACGCGGAAGCAGCAGACTTGCGCCAGCGGGGTATTGTCTTTTACAACCGCGATAATTATTTCGATGATTTCAAGGATTACCACCGCAATTTTTGTGAATACCAGGTGTCGCAAGGCTTGCTCCGCTGGGATCCTAGGGGCGGAGTGTACCGTGCAACTTCGTGGACCGCGTTGCGTGGGATACGAAATTTTCTTAATCCTCTTACTGATCGAAACTTCTCGATTGTTCGACTTTTGGCTGCGGTCATCATCGGCGGCGGCCTTCCGGTGCTGGTGAGGGCTGAAGCTCTTCCGATTAATCTTTGGTTACGAGTTCATGCCGGCCCAGCCGGACTTATGGCCGGCATGTGGCTGCCAGTTATTGCCTACGGGATTGCAGGTTTGGCGGTGGGGCTTTTGTTCTCTCGGAGAACATTTATTTGGGGACTATTGCTAGGAGTGCTTCCAAGCCGGTTCATTCTTGGATTTGCTGATGTTGGCTATAGCGTCTGGATGGCAGCTATTGCCGACCTGGCTGGCCGCTCACATAACCGTCGCAAGAACATTCTTTGATTCATAGTGCAAAGTCAGGATCACCGCAGCGGGAGATGGGCGAGGGACGGTTTACGAATCGAAGTTCCAAATGAGGCTGGCAGGCTACTCGGAACTAGTTTGGCCTTGTGGTGTCAAACAAAATATGTACAACTCTCCATATACTCTCTGGTCAATTTGGCCACAGCTTTCAATCCTGTATCGCTTCTTTGTGTTCGTATTGGCTCTGGTGACTATCTATTCGTTTGTTTCGGCAACCGTTGTCATGAGACGTCTTCACACGGTCCCAAGTTCACGAAAGGAGGGTTCTACTTCGATTCAACCGCGCTTGGCTCCACTCCACGCCCGCTGCTCCAATCTCCGCCAACTCCTCAAGGCCACCTTCTACCTTTTTGGGTTTTTATTTTTCGTCGGTTTGCAGTCAGCGCCGATCACGCTGCACAGTGGTCACGGTTTCCCTGCGGTTGAAGTTCTTGGCAACTTCGTTTTTCATTTTGTCTTCGCGGCAAATGTATTTGTAGTCTTCCTAGTCCTCCACTTGGTTCAGTGGCTAACTTGGAGTCGGCTGCAAGCTCATGCCAATTAGCCCAGTTTCAGGTTCTCACGCAGAATTCCAATATCTTTATCGCCCCGGCCAGAGATGTTCACGATCACCACTTCAGATTTTTTCATGGATGGAGCGCGCTTGATTAGTTCGGCTACTGCGTGAGCAGATTCGAGCGCGGGAGTAATTCCTTCAGTTTGCGCCAGCAATTTGCAGGCATCGAGAGCCTCTGCGTCAGAAGCGGCGACATATTCTGCACGGCCGGAGTCCGCAAGCCACGCGTGCTCAGGACCGATCGAAGGATAATCCAGCCCGGCTGAAACCGAATGCGTAAACGCAATCTGGCCAGCTTCATCCTGCAGGACATATGAATATGTGCCTTGCAAAACACCCGGTGATCCGCCACGAAAGCGCGCCGCGTGATCTCCCAACTTTTCACTGCGACCGCCGGCTTCAACTCCCACCAGCTTCACTTTTTTGTCGCGAATGAATTCGTAGAAGACTCCAATTGCATTCGATCCACCGCCTACACAAGCGATCACGGTCGTGGGCAGCTTGCCTTCGGCTTTCAGAATTTGCGCTCGAGCCTCGCGTCCAATCACTTTATGAAAATCGCGGACCATCGTCGGATACGGATGAGCTCCCAGTACGCTGCCGAGGAGGTAATGCGTGGTGCGAACGTTCGTCACCCAATCGCGCATGGCTTCGTTGATCGCGTCCTTCAGGGTGCGCGAGCCGGAATCGACGCCGCGAACTTCCGCGCCCAGCAGGCGCATGCGAAAGACGTTCAGCTCCTGCCGTCGCATGTCTTCGGTACCCATGTACACGACGCATTCAAATCCAAGCAGAGCACAAACCGTGGCAGTTGCGACTCCGTGTTGGCCGGCGCCAGTTTCTGCAACCACCCGGTGCTTGCCCATGCGCTCAACCAAAAGCGCCTGGCCAATACAGTTGTTGATTTTGTGCGCGCCGGTGTGCAGCAGGTCTTCGCGCTTTAAATAAATCTTTGGACCGCCAAGCTTCTCACTCAGCCGCCGCGCAAAGAACAAAGGTGTCGGTCTTCCGGCGAAGTTTTTTAGCAGCTCGCTCAGTCGCGCCTTAAACCGCGGATCTTTTTTCGCCCGCTCGTATTCACGCTCCAGTTCTTCGAGCGCAGCCATCAGAGTTTCAGGGACGTAACGGCCTCCCCAGGGGCCGAAGCGGCCAGGGCTTGGGACGAGCTTGAGAGTCGCCTTCCCACCCTTCAACGGTCGCGAAGGATGCGACACCTTTGTATTTTTGGCGGCGCGTTTTTTCGTGATGGAAGCAGTGGCCATTAGTTTGAGTTTGCCTTGTCCGCTTCGCGAACGGCTCTTATGAAGGCACGCACTTTCTCGGGATCTTTTTTGCCGGGACGAGCTTCGACACCGGAGGAGACGTCAACGCCCCAAGGGTGAAGCACTGCGATGGCCTCCGATAGGTTTGAGGGATTTAGCCCGCCGGCGACGACGAGCTTAAAAGGTCCCTTCCGCATTTGATCGGCAATCGGCACTGCCTTTTTCCAATCGAAAGGCTTGCCTGTACCGCCAGGATTCGCCATATTCCCTGAATCCAAAAACAGCGCATCGAATATCGGAACTAGCTTTGCGTCTCCCGAACGAGCAGCCAATCGTTCGAACGCCTTACTTAAGTGATTGACAGACCTCTCGTCCAGAGCGCCAGCAGGGAAAGCAAGGAATGACTTGAACCGGGGCGCACCGGCCGATACAAACGCGGCGAAGTTTTCCGGTATTGCCATATGAGTCCATTGCACCGCGGTGAGGTTCCTTGGAAGTTCCATCTCGTGCGTGAAGTCTTCAACGACGATAGCTACCTTGTCGAGTTCATCCGGCAACCCT
>QHZX01000539.1 GCA_003224835.1 Acidobacteriota bacterium
CGGCCGGCACCGACGGGCAGAAGCTCTACATCTTCGGTGGCAGAACCGGGAAAAACGCGACGACAATTGGTTTCAACGACGTTCAAATCTATGATCCTTTTTCTAACACGTGGCAGTGGAGCGGCCAGACTGGATCAACAATCCCCCCCTTACCGCAAGCACGAGGTGGAATGGGTAAGGCGGCATACTACGGTAATGAATTCTATGTCATGGGAGGAGAAACACCCAAGAACGGCACGGGGCAAGTGGCAGGGGACGTCTATAATCGGGTGGATGTTTATAACCCGGTTTCCCAGACCTGGCGACAAGAGGCACTAATGCCCACGGCGCGGCATGGCATTTTCCCGGTTGTTGGAGATGGCAAGATTCTGGTGGCGGGAGGCGGTGACCACACGGGCATTTCGTCTTCAACCGCTTTCGAAATGTTTCTAACTGGGTCGCCAACGCCAACCCCTACGCCTACCCCAACCCCAACGCCGACTGCGACGCCAACGCCGACTCCCACCCCTGCTGCACCGTCCAATCTAACAGCTACGGCAGTATCATCGAGTCAAATCAATCTGACTTGGACTGACAATTCAACCAACGAAATCGGATTCAGGATCTTGCGTTCTCTCGATGGAACCAAGTTCACCCTGTTTACTACGGTAGGCGCAAATACCGCAGCGTACGCCAATACCGGGCTGCCTGCCGCAACGAAGTACTATTACCGAGTCAAGGCTTATACCTCCACGACTAATTCGCTTCCCTCGAATACGGCGAGTGCAACGACCCAGCCGTAGTCGCCAGAGACTTCAACGCCGACTCAGCTGTAATTAGCTTTACTCTTGTCAGCGCCGACACGCATCAGCCTGCGTCTGGGTAAGAGGCGTTAAACGATGGTGCAATTAGCAAATCCGCTTTACTCCCGACCTACGGGGACGAAGAACGCGAATTCGCCAAAAGCTTGTTCACTGCTCCGGCAAATTTATCGACTCCGCCAGGGATGTAACCGAGTCGACCGACCTCGCGACCGTCAGGGCTCAATACGACAACAGTTGGAAACTGTTCGATATGGTACCGCTCCGCAAGATCCTCATTCTGGCGCACGAGCTCAGGGGAGCGTTCCTGCGTTTGATAGAAGTGCAGTTTACACAGCAAATAATTATATTTTGAGTCATCGGCAAAGGCTGCCTGGTCGAATACTTCGCGGTCCAGCTTCAAACTTGAAATACTCCAGTCCGTCCCCAAAAATGCTAGGAGCAGCGGCCTATTGGTTTTTTTGGCTAGTGCGACAGATTTGGGAAAATCGGAGTCGTCACTGGCATCGCATGCACAGAAGCTTCGTGGGAAACACAGGGCAAGGCACGCACAAAGCGCTAGATTGGAGAATCGAGACTTCAGTGACAAAGATCGTAAACCTGCTTTGGAATAAGTGTCAAATAGTAGTCGCAGAATTGATTGATCCCCAAATTTCGCAGCTCGAGAAAAGCGCAACCTTGGAACCGGCGGCTGAGATCCCTGCATCTCTCTTGGAAGAGCTGGATGAATTGAAGCAACGATCAGTTATGCTCTTTGGAGAGCGTCGAAAACGGTGGGACGAGAACTATCGTCGATTGCAAGAAAGCATCGAGAACTGGACAACCGCCGTCGGTGCCGATCCCGCAAGACTTCGAGCGGCTCTGACGGAAATGCACACGGCCTGGGCCGCGATGAAATCGGAGTACCCCTCTGAAGCGTTGAAAGTGCTGCCACCTCTTTGGTCCTGTCCTATGCATTCCGAGTTGATGCTGTCCGAGGCAGGGACGTGCCCAATCTGCGGTATGCCGTTGGATCCTGTCTACGTCACGCAACCGCAACTTACACAAGAACCCGTTATCCGCGCGGAGATCCGGGCCAAAGAGCCACTTGAAGTTGGAAAGAAAGCGGAGTTGCGGATCCGCTTACTTTTTAACAAGAATGCTCGCCCCGTTCGGCTTGATGATCTTGAGGAGACGCACACGCGCAAAATTCACTTGTTAATCAGCGACCTCAGCGAAACCGACTATCATCATGAACATCCGGAACAGGTAGGTGAAGGAGATTACTCGTTTAGCTTTACCCCTGCCCGACCCGGCACATACCGTGTGTGGGCAGACCTAAAACCTGTCCTGACACATGTGCAGCAGTATTCAGTAGCTGACGTTCCTTCCACCACTCCCCGACAAGGTGTGCTCGCACCGCAGGAAGCCGAGAATCGGCACGCTGAAATTGATGGCTATAAATTTGATTTAACATTTGCTAAGTCGCTAATTCACGAAAAGGAAACTGTGCTCGGCACCTTGCGCGTGATCGGCCCAAACGGCCAGCCATTCGATAAATTAGAAGTCGTCATGGGCGCATTCGGCCATTTTGTCGGCTTCTGCGATGATTTCGCCACCGTGCTCCACATACATCCCGTCGGTGCTTTGATCGAATCACCGGATCTCCGGGGTGGACCAGAGTTGCCGTTCTATTTTCGATCGAGCAAGCCCGGCCTTGTTCGATTCTTTGCGCAAGTTAAAGTTGGTGGTAAAGAGATGTTTCCGCGGTTTATAATTAGTGTGCAGCCCCTGCAGCATCTACCGAGTTTTTAAGCTATAATGATCCTGCCGTGGTCGATGACGCTCTCGCGTGCAGTTGCGAAGCAACCTTTCTCCCGCTGAAAAGGTCTCCCGGCAAATAAGGTATGTGACAGGTTGCGTTACCGCACAATTTAGCCGCCCGCTCCGAAAACACTGGACTAGTCCGGATTGTTCCTCTTCTTCGATTCAACTGCCCGCTTAATCATAGCAGCCACTGCTTGAGGCGAGTAGTGCGTTTGCCAGGCCGAAAGAGACTGCTGCTGGAGAGCCTCGTGTCTTTCT
>QHZX01000284.1:0-4965 GCA_003224835.1 Acidobacteriota bacterium
TCGGCACTGCAATTACCTTGGCCTTGGGCAGATGCCCGAACAGCCGTGGGAGCTCCGGTTCCATATCGCGAGCATATTTTGCGTAAAGATCCAGCACCTGCTGCCCCGACTTGGCGTAGAGTTTGCGGTCATTCTTAATGTGCTGGTTGAATGTGACCAGATTGCTGAATCCGAACTTGCGTGCCACCGTCAGCATCTCGGTCGCTGTGTCCTGCAATTCTTTCAGCCCGATCTCATGAATCTGATCTGGTGTCAGCTCGGTGGTGGTCATTCGCCGGATTTCGTATCGATATCGTGCATCGCCATCGGGCAGTGACCAGACGCCGGGTTCGGCGCGACCCTGAGGGGCATAATCATTGCGCACAAAGCCGGCGAATTTCTGGTAAGCGGGAATAATCTGCGTGGCGATTAGACTCAGCGCCTCTTCCTGAAAACGTTTTTGATCGGCAGCCGGAACGCTGGAAGGGAATTGCTTGAGCGGCCCGAAAAAAGGACTATTCTCGCCTGTCTGTTTTGCGACCCCTTCAGCTTCGGCGGAGACTTTGTCGAGCAGAGAACGTGGCGGCATCAGACGGTCGCGCAGGCCCTGGCGCATATTCGCAGTGGTCTGCTCGAATACCCGCGAAATTTCTTTTAGTCGAGAAAGGTAATTCTCATAATCCTGCAACGAATTGAATGGGGTCAGCGTGATCAGATATGGCAGATCGACTTGCGGGCCGTCACGCTGATTGACCGGCATCTCCCAGTTTTTGAACCGCGCGCCTTCAATTTGTTCCCGCAGTTCGCGAAGCATCAGCTCCCGGCTTAGCCCATCCTGCTGAGAAAAGCCGGAAGGATCGATGGCTTCAAAGCGCGCCAGAAACTTGCGTCGTTGCTCGAGATCAGATTGAAAGAATTCCGGAGATAAATCGCTTAACCGATTGTTGTAACGATTGTCACCGACGGAGGTTGCGAATTCAGGACTGGAGCGCATCTCGTATTCCCACTCCTCATCCAGGAGCGCGAGGAATTGCTGGTGTCGGGCCTCGAAATTTGAGTTCGTATTCTGGGTTGAAGGTTTTTGCGCAGCGTCTGATTTGGGCAACATGGGAGCGAGAATACTAATAGCAATGATTCCTGCAAATACGCGCAAAGAACAACGCACGGCAAGTGCTAATCGATTCTTCATTCGGCCTCGATGCGAATTGCCCGTCGACATTCTCGGGAGCAAGAGGAATTTTACGTCAAAGAATGATGGATCACAGTAAAAGGAATGGAGCGGGAGACCGGGATCGAACCGGCGACATCCAGCTTGGGAAGCTGGCGTTCTACCGCTGAACTACTCCCGCTCAGACTCAAATGATTTTAGCAGCCACACGCAAGGGCGCAACACTTGCGCCAGTTCGGCGATAACAGCTGGTCGAAAGTGCAGAACGGAGAAGAAAGCTGCCAAGGGAAACATGCCGGGCGCGAACTTAGATAACACCTCGAGGGGTGAGTGCCAGCTTAGCCACGCCCGGCTGGTCTGCACATTAAGAAAATAATTGCATCGGATTACGACTGATCAAGGGATTTTTAATTTTTGTTACGAAAACGGAACAAAAGAGTGGGTCGAATTTAGGAAACTTTGCCCAGCCAGTTATTGCCGCAACGTCAGATTTTTTAAAACCACCTTCTGTTTGGAAAGCAACAGCTGGATTCCATTGCGTGCCAATCCCATCATTTTCTCGAGCTGGGCATCGTCGAAGACCTGATGTTCAGCCGTGGCCTGCACTTCCACAAATTTTTTCCCTGCGGTCATCACAAGATTCATGTCCACGTCCGCGCGGGAATCTTCCTCGTAATTTAGATCCAGCAAAGGCTCGCCATCGACGATTCCAACGCTCACCGCCGCAATAAAATCTCTAACTGGCACCGAGGTCAATGTTCCCGCCTCAACTAACTTCTGCAGCGCCAGCCCTAGCGCCACGAACGCGCCTGTGATCGAAGCCGTGCGCGTTCCACCATCGGCTTGGATCACGTCGCAGTCAATCAGGACGCTGCGTTCACCCAATTGTTGCAGGTCCGTGACCGCGCGGAGTGAGCGTCCAATCAGTCTTTGTATTTCGTGTGTGCGTCCTCCCACTCGGCCTCGCGCCGCCTCCCGCGGGCTCCGGGTCAGCGTTGCCCGCGGCAGCATCCCGTACTCCGCTGTTACCCAGCCTCGCCCGCTATTGCGCAGAAATGTTGGCACACTTTCTTCCACAGAAGCTGTGCAGATCACCCGTGTGTTTCCTACTTCGATCAGTACCGAGCCTTCAGCCGTAGAAACGAAGTCGGGGATGATGTTGACCGGACGCAACTGGTCCGGCGCACGGTTATCGGAGCGATAGAACATGTTGGGAATTCTAGCAAGGTGGGCCGCCGTGAAGCGACTTACTGTCTGAAGGCGCTCGGATAAATCCGCTTCACGTCAATCAATAGGAACTCACAGAAATTTATTGAACTGACAATTCTTTTACCAGTTCTGCAACCTGCTGAACGTCATAAAAGCCAGACAGATCTGCGTGTCCAGCCAGGGTGTCGCGCTGTTTGCCATCTACAAGAATTTTCACCCGCATCAGTCCGGGAATATTGGTTGAAAGTGTCTGGACAATCGACGCCATCGTGAGTTCCTCCGCTTGCACTCCAGAAACCTGGCCATCAACAAAGGTGGAATTCAAATCCAGCACTGCCACCCCAGGATCCACCAGAAACACCTGGTTCACCGCAGCTCCTGCGGCTAAAGGATGCGGCGAATTCTTGGCCGTATAGATAGTCATGAGCGCCTGCAACAATCCCTCAGCTCGCTGCTGCCTCCCCGATTCAAGCGGAATCGAGATCGACTGTCCGCGCAGTTCTCCGGGCTCATCGTATGCCACATAAACCGTGACTCGTTCCATCGGGCCAGAGGTCGGCGGAGCTACGTGCTCCGCTTTTGCTTCACCCCGGGGCGTTGCTGCCTCGCGTTTCTGCAATTGCCAGACGTACACCGACATGCCGATGGTAAGCGCAAACAAAATCATTACCGTGATCAGGAACTGGCGCGGGATCATTGCAACGCCCCAGAAGTTGCTGCCGCGGGTAACACCGCTGCGGCTACGCCATTTGCCAGCGCCGCCGACGCATTCTCTTGGTAATCAGCCGACATGAGTTCCGCTACGTCAGCCTTTGTTGGCGCAAGCTCGATTCCAATCGCGGCCGTTGTCACATTATTGAGCGGCCGCAACGGAGCTTGCAGTGCACGAATGGAAATCCCCCTCTTTTGAAGTGCTGCGACCATCTGTTGCTGCGTGGAACGGCTGGCCGCAAGTGATGCCGATTGCGCCGTGTCCCAGTCGACAAATGGGCCGTTGTTCTCTTGCCCCTCGCCAATCATTGACGAGTAGATCCTCATTGGCCCGGCTTGGGAAGTCGCATGTAAACAGATATACAGGGCCGGGTGTTCGGAATTCGCCTTGGCGGCGCGATCATCAACTGAAAGCGCTACGTCGGCGTCGCGCACCAGTTCTGCCATAATTCCTCGCGCGTTGAGGTCTCCACGCAACCGGAGCGCTAGAGCAAGGGTTACGTCTTTTTCCAGTACTGCCGGATTCAGCACCGCGCCGGATTCGGTTCCACCGTGTGCAGGATCAATTATGACCAGGGGCTTAGAAGCCGCAATCGGCGCGGCCGGAGACTGGACCTGCGAAGACGCTGGCGGAGCTTGTGGCAAAGCAGCCTGTCCCGGCGAACTTGCAGTGCCTGATGTAGTCTGCGCGCTGAGCCATCCCAGAGTAAGCAAGAGCAGAATTGCATTCAGGGCCAGCCGGTATAGCCGCGAAGGGCTGTGCTTCGTATTATTCGAGCGCATAAATCGTCAAACCGCTTAGCAGCTTAGGATAAAAATCGGTGGATTTTTGCGGTAGAACTTCACCTGCGAAAGCAATATCTCGAACCTGTTCCATCCGCACCGGATTCATCAGAAACGCAATATTCGCCTGCCCCGACCGGACCAGATTCAAGGCTTCTCCCGCGTCGCGAATGTAAGTGACATTTACCTGGTCTCGTATTGCCGCTTCGGAAATGCCCAGAACATGCTCCAGTAGACATTTGTGAAGCTGAACCACGTCCAGACTCTGCTGCCGAAGGGAAACGTTCTTGAATATGCCCTCGGCGGGTACTGGACGGCTCAGCAGAAACGCGCGTTCCCCCGTTGCCGCCAGCATTGCCGTCCCGCCGTGGCCTGCCTCACGCAACATGGCCATTACACCTTCCGGGCGGACGTTGGGGTCAGTCTCATCTACGGTGAAGAATTTAGCGGCGCCTGCGCGAAAGGAATCTGTTGAAAAATTTGACAGCCTATGTACCACGCGGTGAGTCGGCAGGATCAACAGGCCCGAACTGTCCATGTTCACGAAGGTCATCATCACGAAGTCATAGGCCGCAAGCTTCGTGTCATCGCCGCCCGCCCGCCGTTCGTTCCTGTAAGTCAGAGCAGTTTCATACCGGTGGTGCCCATCTGCAATTATGAGTTTCTTATCGCGCATTTTTTTGCGCACTGCCTCAATCGTCCGTGAATCTGAAATTTTCCACACCCGATGCAAAACTCCATACTCATCGCACATCTCCAGATCAGGCGGATCTGACGAGGTTAGTGCTTGGTCGATTTCGCCTCCGGGGTCGCTGTACAACATGAATATCTGGCCAAAATGGGCCTTAGTTGCCCGAAGTAGGTCAAGCCGGTCGGCTTTCGGCTTGGCCAAGGTTTGCTCATGCCGATAAACAATGCCTGACGAATAATCTTCGAGTTTGCCCAGTGCGATGAATCCTTGGCGTTCAAATTGCAGTGTGGTGTTTGGCGTATTGGCAGGAGCTGAGAATTGCTGTGAATAGCGGTAGATAGAGGGCTCGGGGTCTTGAGCCAGAATGCTCTTCTGCCGCCACTCCCGGAGCGCAGCCGCGGCCCGGGTGTAAGGATTGTCGTTC
>QHZX01000284.1:5017-15129 GCA_003224835.1 Acidobacteriota bacterium
ACGCTGGGCAGACTTACTTTTTTAGGGTCATAACGAAGGGCGCGAAAGGCTTGTATGTGGGCCATCGGCAATAAACGAACGAATTGTACCAAGGGAGACGCTCTGGCCTCGTTCCGAAAGTGGGATTTGATTGCTGCGTGCCGACATTCCGCTGCTCTCCTCGCCTTCGGACAAACCTTTTCCCAACCCGGGAATCCAAGTCAACGAACGCACATTGGCGATGGAGTCGATGACAAAGATTTAACACTGCTGGACGGAACATGTGCTAATATCCTGCGTGTTTGCGGGGATTATATGGGGCGCCAAAGCGGGCGCGGGGCCTTACGACCCTGGGTTTTAATTCGCAAAGCACGGCCGAAAAGCCCCTTCTTGGTTTCAGCAGGGAACTGTTCGCGAAAGTCTCTCCTCACCCTGCTTTCCTTTCTTTTGTTGTCCGCGGCAGTCGCGTTTGCCCAAGACTCTGACATCGACAATATTCATATCTCGCCGCGAATCGAAACCAACAAGGTAGACCCAGCTAAGCTGGGCCCCAAAATCGAAATCGTTAAGACCGATCAACCGGGAATTCAGCCCGAAAGCCTAAGATCGCGTATCCCACTGGTTAAGTCCAAGGTGGACTTGGTTCTTGTTCCGGTAACGGTTACCGATCCCATGAACCGATTGGTGACCGGCCTCGATAAGGAAAATTTCCAGGTGTTTGAGGGCAAAGAAGAGCAAGAGGTGCGTCATTTCTCCGCGGAAGACGCGCCTATCTCCCTGGGCGTCATCTTCGATATGAGCGGCAGTATGAGCAGTAAGATTGAGCGCTCTCGCGAGGCTGTGGGCGAATTTTTCAAAACCGCCAACCCTCAGGACGAATTCTTCCTTATTACCTTTGCTGACAAACCCGACGAAGTCTCGGATTTCACCCAGTCAGTAGACGATCTGCAAGGCAAACTCATCTTCACTGTCCCTAAAGGGCGCACCGCCTTGCTGGATGCCATCTACCTCGGGGTGAGCAAGATGCGCCAGGCAAAATATCCGAAAAAGGCACTTCTGATTATCTCGGATGGCGGCGACAACCACAGCCGCTACACTGAGGGCGAAATCAAATCAATGGTCAAAGAAGCCGACGTGATGATCTACTCCATCGGCATTTACGACCATTATTTCCAGACTGAGGAGGAACGTTTAGGGCCGGGATTACTGAGTGACGTCTCCGAACTTAGTGGCGGTCGCTCATTCACTATCGACAACCCGAACGACTTGGCTGACGTGGCTACAAAAATCGGAATCGAGCTACGCAACCAATATGTACTCGGATACCGTCCAAAGAACCCAGGGCACGATGGCAAATGGCATAAAATAAAGATCAAGCTACAGCCGCCCAAAGGACTGCCACCGCTCCATGTATATGCCAGAACTGGGTATTACGCTTCTTCGCAATAAACCTACGCTCACCAGAGTAGCTGCCGGATTGTTGTTCCTTGGGGTAGCCGCAGCGCAGAGTACGCCTGCGCCACAAGGCACGTCATCTACCCCGACAGCTCAGAGCGGTTCATCCACTACAACGGTGAAGCCGTCCCAGGCTCCGCAGACCCCGCCGGTGCAGACGCCTGCTCCCACTGGACAACCTGCAAATCAGGCCCCGGCTCCAAGTCAAACTCCGGCTGGAACTCAGCCTGCCGACCAACCCGGTGCCGCACCCTCGAACCAAGGGGCCGACCAGGGCCAAGCTCCAGCAGGCACTGAAAATGGTGGCTTTGTTTTCCGCGCCGAAGCGCGTGAGGTCACGTTGCACGCGACAGTTGTCGATGACCGTAACCACTTGGTGAACAATCTCGACAAGACGGATTTCACCGTTTTCGAGAACGACAAGCCACAAAAGATAACGCACTTCCATCCTGGTGAAGGCCAGCAATCCTGACGACCAGGTCTTCGTAGTCAACTTCAACGATGAATACTACTTGGACCAGGAATTTACTCCGGATATCAAGAAGCTGCAGGGTGCTCTCGAGCATGTGGAAGCCCGCGGTGGCACGGCACTGTATGACGCGATCGTCGCCTCCGCTGACTACCTCACGCACTCGAAGTTGCAGCGCAAGGCTTTATTCGTGGTCACTGACGGCGAGGATGATGCCAGCCAGGAGACCCTGGAGCAGGCCATCCATAAACTGCAACAGGAAAACGGTCCCGTCGTTTATGCAATTGGACTGCTCGGCGAAGAAAAATCCCGAAAGGCCAAACGCGCTCTGGAGTTGATCTCTGAACGGACCGGCGGTATCTCCTTCTTTCCGCCCACGCTAGATCAGGTTGATGAGATCAGCCGCTCCATCGCTCGCGATATCCGCAACCAGTACACCATTACCTATGCTCCATCCACTCCTAAAACAGTGGCTGGATATAGAACCATCCATGTGGACGCCCACGCCAGACCTTATAAGAAACTAACAGTCAGGACCCGCACCGGATACTATCCCGGACAAGAGCAGCAGGGAGCCGGCGGAGTGAATTGAGATCTTGACCCATTGGGAGTGCCCCTAATTGCGTGCCCCACTTCTCACCTTTGCGAGAACGTGGGGCTTTTAGTTTTTGTGAATCAATAGACCAATGGATCAATCCGCATTGACGCGTCCTGCTCACTTCCGTACCCTGTAGAGTGCCGATTCTTTCCAACCCTTGCCTGCGCATCGCCGACGACATCACGGACCTCGTTGGTCAAACTCCGATGCTCCGATTGAAGCGTCTTGTGCCTTCAACTGCGGCTCATGTCTTTGCAAAACTTGAATATCTGAACCCCGGCGGCAGTGTGAAAGATCGTGCCGCAATTGGCATAATTCGCCGCGCCGAAGAAGAGGGCCGCCTCAAACCAGGAGGCACCATCGTCGAAGCTACGGCGGGAAACACCGGGATTGGGCTGGCGCTCATTGGAGTCAATCGAGGTTACAAGGTGGCGCTATTCGTGCCTGAGCGTTTTTCGGAAGAAAAAGTAAAAATCATGCGAGCCCTTGGCGCCACGGTGACCCGCACTCCCGACGATCAAGGCATGCTGGGCGCCATCAAGCAGGCCCAGGACTTTGCAGCCAAGACTCTGGGCTCGTTCATGGCCTTGCAATTCGATAATCCTTCCAACCCTGATTACCATTATCAGACCACTGCAGAAGAGATTTTCGAGCAGATGGAAGGCAATCTCGACGCAATCGTCATAGGCTCCGGCACCGCCGGTACTTTCACTGGTGTCGCCCGATATATGAAGAAAAAACTGCCGCGCGTGCTTGCCTTTGCGGTCGAGACGCAGGGATCGATTCTGGGCGGCGGTCCTCCCGGTAAGCATAAAGTGGAGGGGATAGGCGCTAGTTTCATTCCAAAAAATTTCGATCGCTCAGTCTGTGATGAGATTCTGATGGTCAGCGACAAAGATGCATTCGACACCGTAAGCGCATTGGCGGCCACAGAGGGAGTGCTCTCTGGTTCGAGCGGCGGCGCAAATGTGTTCGCCTCGTTGCAAGTTGCCACCAGACTGGGAGCAGGGAAGCGCGTTGTGACTATGATTCCCGATTCCGCCGAACGATACTTGTCGAAGAAAATTTTCGAAGGCGGAATATAAAAATAGCTTGATGAAGACAAGGGCGTCTCGCGCGTCCAAAGAGTCGCGTAATTTGAGGCACGGGCCTGGGCCCTACAAGGAAGAATGACGAAAGAATCTGCCCAACGACGAACGACAAATCAACCGCGATCTTCCCACCCCGGCTTCTCCACCCGTGCCATTCACGATGGCCAGGAGCCAGATCCCTTAACCGGCGCCGTCACGGTCCCAATCTACGCGACCTCCACTTATGCGCAGAAGGAATTGGGAAAAGACATACGATACGACTACGCGCGCGGCGCGAATCCAACGCGCGATCGCCTGGAAACAAATCTTGCCTCTCTCGAAGGGGGCATCGCTTCGCGGGTTTTCAGCAGCGGTATGGCAGCGATCAATGCTCTGTGCACTATGTACAAGACTGGAGATCACGTCGTCTGCGGGCACAATCTCTACGGTGGGGTTCCGCGACTCTTCAATCAAGTCCTCACCGGGTATGGTATCGAATTCACCTACGTTGATACCTCCGATCCTAAGAACGTCGAACGCGCCCTGCGCAAGAGCACGCGCATGGTCTATGTGGAGACTCCAACCAATCCGCTGATGGCCTTGAGCGAGCTTACCGCCATTGGGCGTATCTGCCGCGCGAAAAAGATCGAATTGGTTGTCGACAATACTTTCATGTCCCCCTATTTTCAGCAGCCGATTGCGCTGGGTGCGGATATGGTGGTCCATTCGACAACGAAATTCCTAAATGGCCATAGTGACGGCTTGGGCGGAGTTGTCGTGTGCACGCGTCAGGATCAGGCCGATCAGCTCGCTTTTGTGCAAAAAGCCGCGGGCGCGATTCTTTCTCCATTCGAGTGTTGGCTGGTTCTCCGCGGCACGAAAACCCTTGCCGTACGCATGTTGCAGCACGACTGCAATGGTCGGCAGGTTGCCGAATTCCTCTCCGCCCACAAGAAGCTCAAAAAAGTCTTCTATCCAGGACTGAAGGACCATCCTCAACACGAGCTCGCCAAGCGCCAAATGTCCGGCTTCGGCTCCATGATCACCTTTGAAACCGGCTCCCTTCCTAATGCGGCCAAAATGCTGAAGCGCGTCCGTGTGTGCTCGCTAGGTGAATCTCTAGGCGGAGTCGAAACCCTGATCTCCCATCCGGCTACCATGACTCACGCCGGTCTCGGTGAAAAGGGAAGAGCCGCGATCGGAATTACAGACGGGATGGTTCGCATTTCTGTCGGCATCGAGAACGTCGAAGACATCATCGCCGATTTAGATCAAGCACTCGCCTAGCTTCTGTTACAATCCCGCGCATCCTTTCGCAGCGAGCGTCTCGCATGAAGCGTCCGCCACTTGGTGCAATCTTCTTAGGGCTAATTCCTTTTGGTGCGGTTTGCTTTTCGGTCTCGTTATGGGATCGGATACACCCAATCGTCTTCGGTCTGCCCTTTAATTTCTTTTGGGTAATTCTGTGGCTCCTGCTGACCCCTGTGGTTCCCTCGCAGGTTTTTCAGCGCGATTTCAGCACAAAATGGATCTGGAGCAGTGGACGGTTGGTGGCAGAGGTTTCGGCATCATGCTGGTCTGGCTGCTCATGGCCGGAGAAATCTATACCACATTCACTTTTCTCGGCGCCAGCGGGTGGGCTTATTCGCGTGGCGGTCCGGTTTTATACATCCTCGGATATCAGCCATTAGCGTATGTAGTATCTTTTTATGTCTTTCCGCTGGTTTGGGAAGCCGGCCGAAAGTACAAGTTGCAAACTCTGGGTGACTTCTTTCAATCGCGATATGGCCGAACATATCTGTCATCCTTTGTCGCACTAGTGGGAATGATTTTTCTTCTCCCTTACGTGCAACTTCAACTTACGGGGTTAGGGATCATTGTCGAGGTCGCCAGCTACGGCGCGATTCATCGCACGCCCGCCATCATTATCGCTTTCACGATCGTCGCAGCTTTTGTCTTTGTGAGTGGAGTGCGCGGAGTAGCGTGGGCCAGCGTAATGAAGGATTTTTTACTGCTATTCGCGGCGCTGTTTCTGGGGTTTGCCGTTCCGCATATTTATTTTGGGGGCATTAGAGGAATGTTCGCTGCGCTGGCGCACGCCAAGCCCGAGCACCTCGTGATGCCAGGAGCCACGAAGAACCTGGGCCATGCCTGGTACGTATCGAGTGTCCTCATGACGGCGCTGGGTTTCTTTATGTGGCCACAGAATTTCGCTGCATCGTTCACTGCGCGCAGCGGCAAAATTCTGCGGCGAAACGCGATCTTCATGCCTCTTTACAGCATAACGATGCCGCTCATGATTTTCGTTGGTTTCACAGCCCTTCTTATCCTGCCAAAACTGAGCAATGGTGATCTCGCTCTGCTGACCATCGTGCGGAACACGTTCCCGGCATGGTTTCTCGGGATCATAGGCGGAGCTGGCGCTCTGACCGCGATGGTGCCTGCGGCCATACAAATCCTCACCGCCGCTACTTTATTTTCGAAAAATATCTGTCGCCCAGTGCTGGCTCCTCGCATGACCGACACGCACGTGGCGACTCTTGCCAAAATGATGGTTTTGGTGCTTACGTCAGGGGCGCTCTATCTCGCCATTCACAGCTCGGTGAGCCTGGTTTCTCTTCTACTGATGGGCTATGCCGGGGTAGCGCAATTCTTTCCCGGAGTCGTTCTCGGGCTTTACACAAAAAAGGTCAGCGCGACCGGAATCTTCGCCGGAATGTTCTGCGGAGTTGCTGTAGTCGCATTTTTAATATTAACCAAGCGCGACCCATGGATAGGCCTGAATCCTGGGTTTGTCGCCTTGTGCCTGAACTTTGCCGTGGTCATCGCAGTGACTGTCCTGCACCCCAATCATTTCCCGCAGGGGCGGGACGGGTTTCCGGTACAGGTTGGTTCCCAAACGGCAGTGCTCCAGTAAACTTTTCAGGATCGGCGTCGAATTGTCATTTCCGTTCTCTGCGTCCTTAGCGGCTTTTGTCTACGATCTCTGAGGTTAAGAGCTTTTTGAGCCTTGAGTGCGTCGATCAGTTGCGGATAACAGAGAAATTGGGAAGGGATCTGCTCCCGACATCTTTATTGGGTTTCACACCGGCCGGTCAGCCCACCGAATCCTCGATCCACTTCAGATATTCTGCGCTGTCGCCCTTCATCTCGATCACGACAAACTCCGGCAAGTCATACGAGTGTAGTTCTTGAATCGCAGCCTGCACTTCTGCAGTATGGGTCTTTGTCGTCTTGATGAGAAGCAGATATTCTTCAGCCGTTTCAACTTTAGCCTCCCATCGATACACGGACTGAATTCGCGGCACGATGTTTACGCAAGCCGCCAGTCGACGCTTTACCAGCTCCTGGGCGATCTTCTGGGCTTCGCTTTCCTTGCCTGCGGTAGTAATGACGAGCACTGCTTCTGTCATATAATCTGCCCTTGCATTTGCCTTCAGATACGCCAGAAAAGCGCATCTGATAACACCTCACACCCATGACTACACAAATCAAGTTTGGCACATCCGGATGGCGCGCGGTGATGGCCGAGGAGTTTACCTTCCACAACGTGCGCCGCGCCGTACATGGGATTGCGCGCTATGTGAAATCGCAACGACAGCAGGGTGCTCGCGTGGTCGTCGGACGCGATCCCCGTTTTCTGGGCGAGACATTCTGCTCCATCGCCTCAGAAATTCTCAGCCGCTACGGAATCACGCCTCTAATAATCGCTGAGCCCGCGCCCACGCCCGCGATTTCCTACGCGGTCATCCATGAGAAGGCCGACGGGGCCATCAACTTCACGGCTTCCCACAATCCTCCCGAATACAATGGAATTAAATTTTCCACTCCCGACGGTGCCCCCGCCCTACCGGAGGTCACGCAGCAAATCGAAAAAGAGATCGCCGCCGGCGAACAATCAGGTCCAGAATCGAGATCCACGGCTTCGACCCAGAGCCTCGATCCCAAGCCGCCATACTTGGCTCGCCTGCGCGAAGCAATCGACGTTGCAGCCATCCAGAAAGCTGGATTGCGCGTGGTCTTCGACCCGCTCTGGGGTGCGGCTCGCGGCTACTCCGATTTACTCTTACGCGACGCCGGTGTGAACATCGCGACCGTTCACGATTATCGCGACGTACTCTTCGGCAACCACGCACCTGAACCTGACGATCATCTGCTCGAAGGCTTACGTGAAAAGATGCGTGAGCAGAAAGCCCACATCGGAATCGCCACCGATGGTGATGCCGACCGCTTCGGCATCGTGGACAAAGACGGGACCTTTCTGCAGCCCAATTACATAATCGCGTTGTTGTTCGATTACCTGGTCGAAAGCCGTGGATGGAAAAATGGTGTCGGTAAGTCGGTCGCTACCACGAATCTGGTTAACGCTCTCGCCAAACACCATAAAGTCGAATTGCACGAGACGCCGGTCGGCTTCAAATACATCGGCGAACTCATCAAGCAGGATAAGATTGCGATCGGTGGCGAAGAGAGCGCCGGGATTTCCATCCGCCATCATGTACCTGAGAAGGATGGCATTCTCACCGGACTGCTCTGCTGTGAAATGGTCGCGCAAAGAAAGAAATCACTTGGGCAGCAATTGCAGGAATTATTTGCCAAAGTTGGTTCCTTCTACCCCATGCGCGAGAACTTCCGCTTGACCCCCGAGGTGAAAGCCAAGTTTACTGAGAAGTTACGCGTTGATCCGAAGGACTTCAGTGGCCAGCGGGTCAGCGAGGTTGTGCGCAAGGACGGGCTGAAGCTGGTGCTGGCTGACGGATCATGGGTTTGCTACCGAATTTCAGGCACTGAGCCAGTAGTCAGAGCGTATTCGGAAGCGCCCAGTGAGCAGGAGTTGCAAAAACTAAGCGCCGCCGCCAAACAATGGATCTTCGAATAGGACTTCCTAAAATCCGCATCGTCCCTTCTCCCGAAGAGAGAATGCGCACCCTCGTACAAAGCGCAGACCACGCCGAGGCTTGGGCCGAGAAAGCTCGCCTCCACGCGGCTCCATTCGTGGAAAAGCTGTATGCAGTGCGCCGTCGCCTGGCAACTGCCGCTGTAGTCATAGTTGCCATCTGGATATTTGTTCACGCTATGCTGGGTGCGAACGGGGTCACTGTCTATCGCGCTAAACGTGCTGAGTATCAGAATCTGCAAAAGGAAATCGGCAAACTTCAGAAAGAAAATGACGCCTATTCCGATCAGGTCGCCCGCCTGAAGTCTGACCCCAAACAAATCGAAAAAGAAGCCCGCGAACAATTTCACTACGCGCGTCCCGGCGAAGTGGTTTACGTGTCGCCCGACCCACCTGCCGTTGCACAGCCGGTTACAAACTCCGCCAGGAGATAACCTTCTTACAATTAGAAATTTCTGTTGTGATATAGTTGCGGCGATTTACATTCTTCCTGCCGGATCTTCCGCCGTCGAAGAAGATTTTCAATTGCGGCTTAGCCGCTTAAGTTGAGGAGATATTCTGCCATGAGAAAGTTATTGCTTGTCTGTAGTTCACTCGCTGTCATGTTTATGTATGTCGGAGTGTCTTTCGCTGCCGATGCCACCACGGTCAATGGATACGTCTCCGACTCCAAGTGCGGAGCTAAGGGCGCGAACGCGAAAGCCGCCGAATGCACCAAGAAATGCATTAAAGGCGGCGCCAGCATGGTTGTCGTCACCGATGGAGATCAGAAGGTATTAACCGTCTCCAATCCCGACGTGCTCACTGGGCACGAAGGCCATCACGTTGCCGTCACCGGTGAAGTGAGCGGCGATTCCATCCACGTGGATACCGTCAAGATGCTGTGAGAGCCTGACTAAATTTTCTCGGGAAACTCAAAAGGCAGCGTAAGCTGCCTTTTCTTTTGTCAATTTTCTCGGAGGAACAATGGCCGCGTTAGATCGGATTGCGCGCCGCCGTGCTTGCCAGACTGTTTGCCTCCCGATTGTGCTCCCGACCTACGTGAGATATGGAAAACTCAAGTGAACGCGCCAGCTTGCGGCAGGTCCAGTTTAGGGAATAAAGACGGGGGCTGCGGCAGGCATACTCGCCGCGCATCTGTTTCACTACAATTTCCGAGTCCGAAAAAACGTGTAGAGCCCGAGCGCTCATGGCCAGAGCCTGTTGCAGGGCCTCCAAAAGCGCTAAATATTCAGCTACGTTGTTGTCCTGGTGTCCGATCCATTTCTGGATTCTGATTGGCCCGTCTTCACAACCCTCGATTATTACCCCAATACCAGACGGTCCTGGATTTCCCAGAGACCCTCCATCAACATAGGCGATAAGATCGGGCATTTTCGAACATCTATTTAGATGCTGAATCAACAATGCGCGACCAAATTCCCGACGTCAAGAGCCTCTGTAGGTACTTTAGTCGTAGTTTCTTCCTGGATTTCCTTGCCAGAAAGCTGTTTTGCACAAATCATCCACAGAAATCTCGCGCTACGAGGAGATTTGAAATTGACATCCCAAGCACCAGAATTTAAGGTTACTTTCGTCGACGGCTGAAAGGGTTGGCAAAATAAAATTAGCCAGTCCGAAGTAAGCTGAGTGATAGGCTCAGCA
>QHZX01000285.1 GCA_003224835.1 Acidobacteriota bacterium
GCTCAAAATTCTCAAAACCAAAGATCGTCTGAGGCATCGGAGCAGAATGCTCCCGCTAATGCTGACCCAAATCCAAGTCCAGAGCCGAATTCCGGCGAAGATGAAACCGCGCAGTTCAAGCACTCGGCGTCGGTGCAGTGGCTCGCGAAAATAACGGGCCTGAGTATCGACGGCGCCTACTGGCTGGCGGTAAGCCTGAATTTTGCCATCGTTGCAGGCGCGATCATCTGGGCGCTGAAGAAAAATTTGCCGGCAGTTTTTCGCAACCGCACCGCGTCGATCCAGAAAAGTTTAGAAGAGGCGCGGGCGACCAGCGAAGAGGCGAAACGGCGACTGGCGAACATCGAGTCACGGCTTTCGCACCTGGATGACGAGATTAACCAGATGCACGCGGGATCGGACAAAGAAGCCGCGGTCGAAGAAGAGAAGATCAAGGCGGCGGCTGCGGAGGATGCGCGGCGGATTATCGAGTCGGCGGAGCAGGAGATTGCTGCTGCCGCTAAAGCTGCGCGCCGGGAACTGACCGCGCATGCAGCGGACCTGGCGGTCTCATTGGCGACTAAGCAGATTCGTATTGATACGCCAACCGATCAGGCCCTGGTGCGTCGCTTTGCGAAACAGATTTCGAGCGACGGCAACACGGGGAAGAAAGCTTAAATGGCCAGCGTCGTCAATATTTATGCGCGCGCATTCGCCGACGTTGTGATTGATAAGCGCCTCGATCCGACGAAGACGTTGGACGAAGTGGAGCAGATAGCCGCGTTATTTCGAGAGAGCAAGGCGTTACGCGAGGTGTGGGAGGCGCCATCGATTCCGGCAGAGCAGAAACGCGCGGTGCTGGATGCGATTGTGAAGCGTGCGGGAATTTCGAAGATGGTGCGAAACTTCGTTGCGGTGGTGATCGACAAACGGCGAACAAAGTTTTTTGATGAAATTGTGACGCAGTTCGCGCAAGAACTGAACCAGCGTTTGGGATTTGCCGAGGCGGAGATCACGACGATCCGCGAGTTGAAAGCCGATGAACGCAAAGAACTCGAACGGGACCTGGAACGCGTGACAGGGAAGAAGATCAAGGCACGCTATGACCAGGACGAGGCAATTCTCGGCGGCGCGGTTGCGCGAGTTGGCAGCACGGTTTTTGATGGGTCCGTGCGAGGGCAACTTGAGAGGATCAGGCAGCAGTTGGTCGCGGGCGGAGTTTAAAGCATTTAACCACAGAGGGCGCGGAGTGCGACCAGAGAACGCAGAGCAAACGTAGCATTCAGCAGCCAGCACTCAGCAGTGAGATAGGGATTTGTAATAGCGAAAGCAATCCCGATGCGACTGAAGGCTAATTGCTGAGTATTGGAAGTCAGGAGCTAGCAGCTAAAAGCTGAATCTTATGGCCCAAATTAAAGCAGACGAAATTACTCAATTAATTCGGCAGCAGATCGAGAACTACGAAACGAAAATTGCCGTTGACGAGGTGGGGACGGTCATCACCTTGGGCGACGGTATTGCGCGCGTACATGGCTTGGAGAAGGTCATGGCGGGCGAGTTGCTTTCGTTTCCGCACAACATTTTTGGTATCGCCATGAACCTGGAGGAAGACCAGGTCGGCGTGGTGCTGCTGGGCGAATACACGGAAGTAAAAGAAGGCGACGAGGTAAAGCGCACCGGACGCATCATGGCCGTTCCCACAGGCGACGCTATGATTGGCCGCGTGGTAAATGCGCTGGGCCAGCCCATTGACGACAAAGGCCCCATCACTGCCAGCAAGTACATTCACATTGAGCGTCTGGCGCCGGGCGTGATTGACCGCCAGCCCGTGCGCGAGCCGATGGCCACCGGCATCAAGGCCATTGATTCCATGATTCCCATTGGCCGCGGCCAGCGCGAACTCATCATCGGCGACCGCTTGTATTTATTGCGCCATCGGACAGAAGCGTTCGTCAATTGCGCAGGTAGTGAAAATTCTCTCGGACTACGGCGCCATGGACTACACGATTGTGGTGGCCGCGTCGGCGTCTGAACCGGCGCCTATGCAGTACATCGCTCCTTATGCGGCGTGCGCGATGGGCGAATATTTCCGAGATAACAAGCGCCATGCGCTATTAATTTTTGACGATCTTTCTAAACATGCGGCTTCGTATCGAGAGATTTCGCTGCTGTTACGGCGTCCGCCGGGACGTGAAGCGTATCCCGGAGACGTTTTTTATCTGCACTCGCGTCTGCTGGAGCGCGCCGCAAAAATGAGCAACGCAAAGGGCGGCGGATCACTGACTGCGTTGCCGATCATCGAGACGCAGGCGGGTGACGTTTCGGCATATATTCCGACCAATGTCATTTCCATTACGGACGGCCAGATTTATCTTGAGACCGACCTGTTCAACCAGGGTGTGCGCCCGGCAGTGAACGTCGGATTGTCGGTCAGCCGGGTCGGCGGGGCGGCGCAGATCAAGGCCATGCGGCAGGTTGCCGGCAGCTTGAAACTGGAGTTGGCGCAGTATCGCGAGCTGGCTGCCTTTGCGCAGTTCGGCAGCGATCTTGATAAAGCGACACAGGCCCAACTCAGCCGCGGGCAGCGGCTAGTCGAAGTGCTGAAGCAGCTGCAGTATTCGCCTCTTCCTTTCTCAAAACAGATTCTAGTTATTTTCGCCGGTACCAGCGGGGCTCTGGATGATCTGCCGGTCGAGCAGGTACGCGATTTTGAGGCGGAGCTGTACCGTTACGTCGATACGAGCAATCCCGGACTTCTGCGTACGATCATGGAGAAGAAAGTTCTCGATGACGACATCAAGCGGGACATGACGAAGGTGATTAAGGAGTGCAAAGACGTTTTTGTGCAGGAGCGGCAGGCTGTAGGGGCAAAGTAGATACGAGCGGTGAGCTGCGAGCGCTGAGCAACACCCACGGCATGCTGCATCGCAGAGACGCTCAATGACTCACTGCTCATAGCTCGCAGCTGTTTTTATGGCTAGCATTCTCGACATTCGGCGGCGCATTCGCAGCGTGATAAACACGCGGCAGATCACGCGCGCGATGAAAATGATCTCGGCCGCGAGGCTGCGCCGGGCACAGGAACGCGCGCTGGCGGCCCGTCCATACGCGCAGATGTTGACGAATGTTTTGAAATCGCTGGTGACCCGGGCAGACACTTACGATTCGGAAACCGGTGAACCATTGCATCCGCTTCTGGTAAGGCGGCCGGAGCAGAATGTTCTGCTGATCGTCGTGACCGGCGACAAAGGATTGGCGGGCGCTTTCAATGCCAACATTTTGAAAGCTGCGACGCGTTTCCTTGAATCCAAACGGGGCAAGAAGGTTCAGATTGTCGCAGTCGGCCGCAAGGGGCGCGATTTTCTGCGCCGCCGGTTCAGGGCTGCAGAATCGACGAGCGCTGGGGCCGGTTCTGACTCGCAGGTAACTCTGGTGGGCGAGCATGTGGGCGTGCTGAATAAGATCGACTACGCACTTGCTTCGGAAATTTCCGAGCAAGTCATTGCCCGCTACACGCATGCGGAGATTGATTCGGTTTACCTGGTGTACAACGAGTTTAAGTCGGTCATCGCGCAGCGGGTTGTAGTGGAGCAGTTATTACCGGTTGAGCACATTGGCGCTCCTGAAATTGTGGAAGCCAGCAGCGAAATGGAGCTGAGGGAGAAGCAGCGTGCCATTGATGCGGCCAAAGGTACTGGCGTTTCCCTTAGGCCGGCTGACACGTCGGCGGTGGATGAGGCAGCCGCAAAGTTTGCGACTGCTCCGGTGGATTACATCTACGAGCAGCCGCCACGCCAGCTATTTGGTTCGTTACTGCCGAAGTATGTTGCCACACAGGTATTCCACGCATTGCTGGAGTCGGTGGCCGCAGAGCATGCCGCCCGCATGACTGCGATGGAGTCGGCAACGGTCAACGCAGGTGACATGATCGATTCGCTGACGCTCTCAATGAATCGGGTGCGTCAGGCGAAGATCACAAGAGAAATTATTGAAATTGTGAGCGGAGCAGCAGCGGCGCAGTGAAACGGCAGTCAGCACTTAACCGGGTAAGCTGGTTTTGAGTTTGCTGAAGGTGAGCGTCGAACGCTAATTGCTCAAACGAGGTTTTATGGCTGAGAACATCGGACACGTAATTCAAATCACCGGTCCCGCAGTGGACGTGCAATTCACCGAGGCGGCGATGCCGCCCATTTACCAGGCGCTCCGCGTGACCAGCGAGGGCTTCAACGTTCCTGCGCCCATCAACGTCACTCTCGAAGTGCAGCAGCACTTGGGAGAAGGCCGGGTGAGGACCATTGCCATGGAAGCGACCGAAGGCATGGTGCGCGGCATGAAGGCCATCGACATGGGCGGGCCGATTTCTGTGCCAGTGGGCCACGGGACCCTGGGCCGCGTGATGAACGTCATCGGCGAGCCGGTGGACAATCTCGGACCGGTGCGGGCGAAGGAACGCATGCCGATTCATCGTCCGGCGCCGTCCTTCGAAGATCAGGCGACCACTGCGGAGATGTTTGAGACCGGCGTTAAAGTCATCGATCTCATTCAGCCATTTTTGAAGGGCGGCAAAATCGGGCTCTTTGGCGGCGCGGGTGTGGGCAAGACGGTCGTAATCATGGTATGGTTGGAAATGAGCGAGTCGGGCGTCATTAAGCCTGGCGATCCAGACCACTCCAAGGCCGCATTGATTTATGGCCAGATGACGGAGCCGCCCGGGGCACGTTTGCGAGTGGCGCTTACCGCGCTTACGGTTGCCGAGTACTTCCGAGATGTGGAAGGCGCAGACACCCTGCTGTTTATCGATAATATTTTTCGCTTTACGCAGGCAGGGTCTGAAGTTTCCGCATTGCTGGGCCGTATGCCCAGCGCGGTCGGTTATCAGCCGAACCTGGCCACAGAAATGGGTGAGTTGCAGGAACGCATCACGTCCACGAAAAAGGGATCGGTGACTTCTGTCCAGGCGATTTACGTGCCAGCGGACGATCTTACCGATCCCGCGCCGGCCACGACGTTTGCTCACCTCGATGCCACGACGGTGCTTTCGCGTGCGTTGACTGAAATCGGAATTTATCCGGCGGTCGATCCATTGGGTTCCACATCGCGAATTCTTGATCCGCGAATTGTTGGGCAGGAGCATTATGACGTTGCACAGGCGGTGAAGAAGACTCTGCAAACCTACAAAGACCTGCAGGACATCATCGCAATTCTGGGTATGGACGAACTGAGCGAAGACCAGAAACTCACCGTAAGCCGAGCCCGTAAAATTCAGAGATTCTTGTCGCAACCGTTCCACGTTGCCGAGCAGTTCACGGGAGCGCCAGGCCGTTACGTGAAAATCGCTGACACCGTGAAAGGCTTCAAGGAAATTGTCGAAGGCAAGTACGACGATATCCCGGAGCAAGCCTTTTACATGAAGGGCACCATCGATGAGGTGGTGGGAGCAGCGGAGAAAATGAAGGCGGCAGCATAAAAAAGCTTATACCTCTTAGCCAGTAGCTTTTAGCCAAACCCATTCGGGTCTAGGCAGCGGCTAAGGATAGGAGCTGACAACTAAGAGCTGAATTTCATGGCTGATTCTTTCCAACTCGAAATCGTTACGCCGGAAAAGCTGGTGGTGAAGGACAGCGCCGAAGAGGTGCAAATCCCAGCGACCACGGGCTACATCGGCGTGCTTCCCGGCCACGCACCGTTGATCACAGAATTGGGCGCGGGAGAGATCAGCTATCGTTCTGGCGGCCAGGTACATCGATTTGCGACTGCGTGGGGATTCGCCGAAGTCCTCCCTACTCGCGTGACTGTGCTAGCTGAAACTATTGAGCGTCCTGAAGACATTGATGTTGCGCGAGCCCAACAAACGTTGCAAGAAGCGCAAGACGCGCTGAAATCGGCGGACAGTGAAGCAGAGGTTGAAACCCAAATCGCGAAAGTCCGCCGCGCTCAGGCGCGAATTGAAGTAGCTGAGCAAAAAAATGTTTGAGCAGGCTTGACCGTCAATTGAATTTCAAGTACACACAAATGCTAAACGATTTCACGTTGTAAGACCGTGATATCGTTCGTTTTCCTTTTCTCTCCGGCCTGGGGACTTGTCGCTTCCGCAACTGACTCCGCAGCCCTCGCCAACTCGCAATCCCAGCGTCTACAGAAATTGGAGCAACAAACGGCAGACGCAAAAAGCTCTGCTGATAATGCCTGGATGCTAACCAGCTCCGCTCTGGTGCTGATGATGACCGGCCCCGGGCTTGCGCTTTTTTACGGCGGATTGGTGCGCAAGAAAAACGTCCTCTCCACTATGCTGCAGAGTTTCGCCATGATGGCAGTTATTTCTGTGTTATGGGCGATCTGCGGCTATAGCATTGCCTTCGGTTCGGGCAGCAGTTTCGCTGGAAGCTGGCATAACTTATTTCTTCAGGGTGTTGGGCTGCAGTCCGATCCGGACTACTCCACGACTATTCCGCTGCAAAGCTACATGATTTACCAGCTCATGTTCGCAATCATCACGCCGGCGCTGATCACCGGCGCTTTCGCCGAGCGCATGAAGTTCAGCGCCATGTTGCTGTTCATGGTTCTGTGGTCTCTTATTGTCTATGACCCCATGGCGCATATGGTATGGGGAAAAGGCGGCCTGCTGAACGCCGCGTTGGGCGGTCGTTTTCCCACGCTTGATTTCGCCGGCGGAACGGTAGTCCATGTGACCTCAGGGGTTTCAGCGTTAGTCTGCGCACTGTACCTCGGTCGTAGGCTCGGATATCCCAAAGAGACGATGCCGCCGCACAGCGTCGTCCTTAGCTTCGTCGGGGCCTGCATGTTGTGGGTTGGATGGTTTGGATTTAACGCCGGTAGCGCTCTCGGTTCCGGAACCCTCGCCACCAGTGCATTTGTCGCGACGCATTTCGGTGCGGCTGCGGCCGCAATAGGCTGGTGTGCTGCAGAGTGGTTGCGCAATAGAAAAGTGAGCGCACTCGGTGCGATCTCGGGCGCGGTTGCCGGATTAGTTGCCATCACTCCCGCTGCCGGTTTTGTCACTCCAATGTCGGCTTTGGTTATCGGCTTGATTGCCGGCGCATTCTGCTACTTTATGGTCGCTGCAGTAAAAGCGAGATTCGGCTATGATGACTCGCTCGATGCCTTCGGCGTTCACGGAGCTGGCGGAACGCTAGGGGCAGTTTTGACGGGAATTTTTGCCTCAAGTGTTATCAACCCCATTTTCAAAGACCCGCAGGGGAACGTTCTGCCGTCGGGATTGCTCGAGGGCAATGCTCACCAATTGCTGAACCAGTTGGTTGGCGTCGTGATCGCCTGGGCGCTTGCGATCGTTGGCACGTTAGTCATTTTGAAAATTGTGGACATGACGGTCGGATTGCGTGTCAGCCAGGAGCACGAAGTCTTGGGTCTTGATCTGTCACAGCACGGCGAGGAAGGATACTATTGGGATGCTTCCATTTAGAGAGTTGAGCTTTTCGTCCAAGATCTAAAAAGGCTGGCATCCGGGATCATCGCAATGACCAAAATAGAAGCCATCATTCAGACTTCAAAGTTTGAAGCAGTAAAAAATGCGTTACATGAGATTGGTGTCGAAGGTATGACCGTTCTTGAAGTTCGCGGTCATGGCCGGCAGAAGGGGCACACCGAGGTCTATCGCGGGCGCGAGTACACGGTCGATCTGATTCCAAAAATAAAGATTGAGATGGTGGTGCCCGATCCCATGGCGGAGAAGGTGGAAGAGACCATTATCCGTGCGGCGCAGACCGGCAAAATCGGCGATGGCAAGATTTTTCGTTCCAGGATCGACGAAGTAATCCGTATTCGCAACGAAGAACGCGGCGAGAATGCATTGTGAGAACGGCAGTGAGCTGTAGCTTGTCTACCGCTACTGAATAACCATTCCTGATTCCTTCCATAAATAGTTTCAATTTCCACGGCATTAGCATCACATTTAGAGTTAACGGGCAGCCCTTCGGCCCGGGGCACCGGAAACCGCTTTCACATGAGCACAGCAGCGACGTTGCACACTGAACTTCGTGATCTTTATCTCAGCGCAACCACGCGTATTCAACAGGATTTTATTGCCACAGGAGATGGCTTTGCCGCAATTGCGGCCCGCACAGCCCTGGTGGAGCAAGTGCTTCTTCGGCTCTGGGACGAGGTGATCTGTTCAGGCGGGAGTGACCGGAAAGGCTTTGCGCTGGTCGGGTTGGGCGGCTTCGGACGGAGGTCACTGTTCCCGCATTCTGACGTCGACATCCTCTTTCTGCATGCTGATCGCAGCACCGAAGAAGCATTGCGCGATCACATCCGAACCTTCAGTCAGGAGTTGTGGGACCTGCGGATGAAGCTGGGCCCGACCACGCGTACGCTCGCAGAATGCGATCAGTTCGATGCGCAAAACGTAGAGTTCACAATTGCTCTGCTCGATTGCCGGAAGTCACGCGTTCACGGCATGCGAAGTACGGCAATACCGTCTTTCATCTCGAGCCGAATATTAAAGAAGCTCCAGGAGGCCTTCGCGATTACAACGTGGCCTGCTGGATGGCGCTGCTTTCGGCAATTGACCAGGAATGCCGCTGGCCAGCCACGGAATCATTCCTGCCGGATTCCACGCGGCAACTGAAACCGGCGTTGCAGTTTTTAAGCTCGGTTCGTACATTTTTGCATTACCGTCAGGGACGCGACGACAATATGCTCGCGTGGGAATCGCAGGATGAAGCCGCGGTTCGGCACATTGGCTTGAGTGATTCTTCTGCGCTCGACGCGGCGGGTTGGATGCGACTTTATTTCCGCCAGGCCCGTGCTTTACATTATGAATGTTTACGCCTGCTGGAGTCTGTTCCGGCTGCCAGGTCTTCTCTTTACCGCACCTATCAGAATTGGCGCTCGCGGCTTTCGAATGCAGATTTTTCCGTTGTCGATAGTTTGATTTACCTGCAACAACCTTCGGCGGTACGTGACCCCGAGCTGATGTTTCGGATCTTTAGCTTTGCAGCGCACCACGGGCTAAGGCCTGCACTCTCTACTGAGACCCGAATTCAGCAAGTTCTGCCGATGTTGGCTGAGAACCCGCCTTCCGGGCCGGAAAGCTGGCGCTACCTGCAGTCAGTGCTCGTTGAGCCACATGCGGCTGACGCGTTGAGAGCTATGCACTCGCTCGGTTTGCTCACGATTTTGGTGCCTGAGCTCAAGCTAATCGACTGTCTGGTAGTGCGCGATTTCTATCATCGTTTCACTGTAGACGAGCATTCGTTTCTCGCTATCGAATGCCTCCACCGGGCTTTGCACGCGAAGTCTGAGTGGGACCAAAGATACGGTCGTCTGCTGGAAGAGCTGGAGAGGCCTGAATTGCTTTATTTTGGACCAAGCGGCGCGTGAAACTATTTCATTCCTGATCGCAAGCCATCTGGAAATTTCAGCGACTTTGCGCCGCGATATTTACGATCCTGCAACGGTACAGGCTTTTTCTGACAAAGTGGGCACGCCCGAGCGGCTCAAGATGCTGGCCCTGCTCACTTACGCCGATATCAAGGCAGTGAATCCTGACGCGTTGACTCCTTGGAAAGCCGAGAATGTATGGCAGCTTTACGTAGCCGCGTCGAACTGTCTGAACCGCACGGCGGATCAGAGGGTCCATACCGATGAAGATCAGGATGAGAGTATTGCGCGTCTGCAGGCGTTGGTTCCGCAGTCGGCAAAAAAGCTCGAGGTGTTTTTGGAAGGCCTGCCGAAGCGTTATCTGCGAACCTTTCGTACCGATGAAATACTGCAGCATCTCGAACTGGCGGGGCGGCTGTCCGAAGACCCTGTCCAGCTGCACCTGATTCACGGGCGTCACTGGTATGAATTATCTGTCATAACGAACGATCGCCCATTCCTGTTCGCAAAAATTGCGGGTGCCCTCGCGGCGTGGGGAATGAATATCGTTAAGGCAGATGCCTTCTCGAATGCTGCCGGCGTAGTGGTTGATACGTTTTATTTCACCGATCGCTTTCGCACGCTCGAGCTGAACCTGCCCGAGTGGGAGCGTTTTCAACGCAGCCTTTCTGACGTGCTTACGGGGGAGGCCGACCTCGATCGCATGATTCGCGACCGTATGCGATCCGAGGCGAAAAACAACGCCAAAGTGAAAATTCAGACGGCGATAGAGTTCGATGATCAATCTTCGGCGAGCAGCACGCTTGTGCAAGTCATCGCACAAGACCGGCCCGGGCTTCTGCATCGCATCTGTTCGCGTTTTGCGCATCACGGCTGCAATATTGAGATCGCTCTCATCGACACTGAGGGTCAAATGGCGATTGATGTTTTTTACCTCACCTCAAATAGCTCCAGGCTGTCACCTGAGTTGCATACCGAACTTAGGACTCTATCAGGAGGAGTGATGCGCAAAAATCGTGAAACTGAGGGCCACCCGCAAGGGAATGAAGCAGCACCGGATGAGATTGGAAAGGATCCGCGGGAAGTTGGATCGGATAGCGCCGGGCGCTCAGGAGATGCTCAGCGGCTTTCAACCACCCCCGACGCAGATAACGAAAGCATAGAAGAGTTGGTGGAAACCGACCAAGCGCTCGAAGCCGCACGGGTGGAGGGGTTAGAAGATGCTGCCGACCATCCGGAGCGTCCGGCGCATACGCACGAGGAATATGGGCGGCCAGACGATCTGCCGCCGGCGCGGTTCTCGGATAGGAAGAAGGCGTCGTAGGTCGGTCGGGAAAATTCTCGGCAGTCGGAGATGCACAGATCCGACGAACGAGCCATTTAACTCTGCTTGCTGTGCGAAGGGTTCTCTCCAAACTTGGGGAGAGCCTCTGCGCTGTCTGCGCTTAAATCTTTAGCACCGTGGAAAAGCGTTTAACCGCAGAGATCAGGGACAAATTCCCCGAGTTCGCAGAGAAAAATTTCTTTGTAACTGCAAAAGGGATTGCAGTTATCGGGAGGCTTCAGCCGGAGGGTTACTCATTTTCTTCCAGCAGCCGGCCCAGAGTGGGCTTGTGTTTCTCCAATTCCTTTGGTCTTCTTCTTGCGATCCGGCACAACCTGGCCGGGACGTGGTTCGCCAATTCTTTCTCGCGCCAGCGCCTTCACTGCTGTGACCGCACGAAATGGTTTCTTCTTTTTTGATCTCGCCATCGGTTGTGGAAAGTTTAGCTTAGGTCCAACCATTTCGCTGTATGCCGAATCCTGTGGAATAATCGATAGGCAAAACAGGAGAAGCGATGGAAGAACGGGAGTTTTTTGACGAACGGCCGGAAAAGAAGCCAGCCACGCTGAACTGTCCACACTGCCATCAAAGCGGCGACTATGAAGTGACCTGGCTGGTACGCACCAGAAAAAAGCAACTTCCGCGACATGCCGATGAGCGTGACCGCGCTCGCTTTGCCAAAGCAAAATCTTATATGGTGCGCAAAGACGACGTAATGGGCTGCAAGAACGTCCGCTGCCGCAAACGCTTCGAGATCTCCAGCCTGCAATCGGTCGTATTTACGGAATAGGCCTTCCAAAATCAGGTTTTGCCCAACCAACTAGCCCTGGGGGCCCGGAGGATTTGTCTCCGAGGCAACACTTCAGGCGGAACGACCTTCTCAGACTCTCCGCTACTTCGCGTGTCCAAGAAGGAGTAGATAATGCAGCTGTCGAGCCCAGTTTTCCAGCAGGGAAGTGAAATTCCCAGTCGTTACACCAGCGATGGTGACAACGTCTCTCCAGAGCTTTCGTGGAAGGACGCTCCCGCTCAAACGAAAGCCTTCGTGCTGGTTGTGCATGATCCCGATGCTCCGATGGCGGGGGGATTTACGCATTGGCTGCTTTACAACATTCCCGCGGAGATGGGTCAGCTCAAAGAGGGCATTCCTACGGAAGAGCGGTTTTCCAGAATTGGACTACAGGGAAAAAACGATGCGGGCAAGGTCGGATACGTTGGGCCCGCGCCGCCATCCGGAACTCATCGATATTTCTTCCGGCTGTTCGCGGTAGACAAAATGCTCGAACTCGGCCCCGGCGCAACCCACAGGCAGGTAAGCGCTGCCATTAAGGGACATATTCTTGCCCAGGCGGAGCTGATGGGAACTTACGAGAAAAAATCGGAGCGGGCCGCATAGAGAAGAAAGCCGGCGGCCGATTTGTCGCAAACTTTGCGATCGATCAGCTGCCGGCTGCCCCTTGCATCCTGCCGGATTGCAGCTCTAGAACATCCCACCAAGAGGAGGTGCCGAGCTGGCGGCTCCGGGGAAGGTCTTAACTCCCAGCGCTTGCATCACCGTCTTCAGCGTGTTCTGGTGCTGATACACAGTCGCGGACTTGCTGCCAGCTTTCACCCTCGGCCCAATCACCAGGGCAGCCACGTGTCCGCCGCCGTGAGCTGTGTCCGAATCAGTGCTTTCATCGAACACTATGATCAGAAGCCCATCCTTTTGAAAGGTTGCATTGGAGAGGAGTGGTGCGATATTGGTTTTCAGCCAATTATCCGCTTGCGTCAGCGTTCCATCATGGGCGTCATCGTTTAGATTAGGCACGATGAAGGAAAAATTAGGCAGCGCATTGTTTACGAGATCCTTCGAAAACTGCGTAAAAGGCACCAGGTTGTTCTTCTCGCTGCTATTGGCGACGTCAGAGAAGAAAGCCAAAGGATTATGCCTCTTGGCGTACGCGCCTGAAACACAGCCCGTATATCCGACGTACGGCAGGCTCTCAGCGTAGGATTTCCAGGTCTTACCAGCGGTCAACAGATGCCGCACAATATTGTCGTTGGAGATTGTGCTGCACATACCGTCGTTGTTGGTGATGATTGCACCAGTGGTCAGCATGAAGTAGTTGCCGATTGATGGATGCGTGTCGGCATAATACTGAGTTTCCAGTCCGTACTTCGAGGCCAGGCTATTGAGGTACGGCATTGAGGAACTTCCAATCACGCTCGAATAGCTGTGGTTTTCCTCCACCAGCAGGAACACGTGATTGCTGGCTGGAACGGTTGAAGTTCCCCCCGAAACCGTGACCGTGACTGCCGTCTTCGATGCGCCGCCGCATTTGTCCCACTCCTGGACGACTGTGTTGTAGGTGCCGGAGCTGAGGGTGAGGTAAGTATTGAGACTGCCGCCTGCAACTTTATAGGCAAGAACATAGGGTGCCGTGTAGATGCCCATTGAAGAAACTCCGGCTGAGCAGCTGGTCGTGGCGCTAGCCACGAAGTGAACGGGTGATGAACCAGTGCTGCCAGAGGAAGGGCCTGAAACTGACACACCGGCGAATGAGCACACGGATAGCGTGAGCAAGCAAATCAACGTCTTCATTGGACTCCAGCCTTTTGGTATTGGCTCGCGTCTATGCGTCGCTGAAAGAACTAGTACGGTGGTAGTGCGGCTTCGCTAGACCGGAGCAGGATTGGGTTGACTGTACAGAAGCAACTACTTTCATTCAAGTGCTGGAGCAATAGTTAGGGCAGGCAAGTACTGCGGTATTTACGGGTAAATGACCTCAGGCAGGAAGATAATTGAGCGGTTTCTCGTCCAGTAAAAGTTGGGTTGCCTGTACGCCCGGATGGGAATGGAACCAAGACTGTACCACTCCCTCAGCGAGGAAATTGGCAATCGCCAGAAGGCTCATGCCCTGGTGGTGCGCCATCCAGCAGCGAATCAATTCATAGTCACGGCGCCATCTGCTGTCTTGCGAAGCGGTGTAATCCGCGGACTCATAGAAGCCATAGTCTCCCAACCATCCGTCGTGCGCCATGCGCCGCAAATTCTCCAGGGCGGCTTTCGGTGAATTATTGAGCGCAAGGAAGGTGGAGTATGGCGAAATTACCAGGGCTTTTAGTTGACTGTGGAATATGGCGAGTTGCGGAATGCCGAATGCGTGATAGCCGTAACTGCCGGCGTCATCCCGAGTGGCATACGCCGATTCCGAAATGCCCCAGGGTATGCGTTTTGAGGCAGTGAACTCCTGTTGCGAAATTACTGCGCCGTTCTGCGAACGGTCGAGCAGCGTGCCGGGATAACTCTTCATCCAGATCGCCGGCATCATGTATTCAAACATCGTGCCGGTCCAGGAGAGAAGCATTGGGCGTCCCCGGTCGATGGTACGCGAGCGCGACAGCAGGAACCAGGTTTCCTGCGGTATTTCGCCTTTGGCGATTGCGACGAAAGAAGCAGTGCGCGCCTCTGAAGCCAGCAGGTCGTAACAGGCGTCGTGCAGGATTTTTTCGCCGCCATCGAATCCGATCGAGAGCAACTTGCGGCGTGGACTCCACAGAAATCCGAACTGTATTTCATCCGCCAGCTTGCTTGCGTCACACGAGACGCTCTGGAGTTCCTGCACCAGCCGCGTGGCGTCTATTCGCGCGCCGGAGACCATAGACAGCAGACGTTGTAAGAGAACACGGCGGTGATTCTGGCCTTGATCAACCGCTGATGAATTTTCGACTGCGCGCTGCAGGCGCGAGGCAAATCTACTGAGGGCTTCGGGAAGCGCTTTGAGGGACAGGTTGGCTGCAGGGAATTCCAAGCCGCGATCGTTTCTTAAATCAGAGAAGTCCGGCAGCATCCACGGGGTCAATCGCACCACAGATTGTCGGAATTGTTGAAGACGGTTCAGCGCTTGCGAGCTGAACCATTGTCGGTCGTTGGTTCTGCCCGATCTGCTTTCATCTTGGCGAACCGCGTTTTCGCCCTCTTCATCTGCTGAAAGAATTCGCTGGAGAGCGCCGTGGGGAAAGCGTAACAACGTTTGTCGGCCGAGGTGATCCAGAAAACCCTGCGCTAAGTGGGGGCGAACGACTGGTTCCTCAAGAATGTGTAGGCAGCCCTGCTGCAGAGTCCACAAAGAGGCAACGAGATTTCCGCTATCGACCGATGATACAAAGAGCGGCGGCAGGGGCTGAAGGCTACGCGTGTCGTACCAGTTGTAAAGATGGCCGCGGTAGCGCTGCATGCTTCGCAGGGTTTTCAGCGTCTTACCGCTAAGGTCAACAAATTCTTGCGCAGTGAGATAGCCGAATTCGCAGGCCATCTGGCGCGCATTCAAAAGCAAACCTATGTTGGTTGGCGAAACTCGGGCTGCCACAACCCAGGGTTCTTCCTGCACGTTGTCGGGGATGAGCCAATTGTGTTCGTGAGTGCTGAACTCGGCAAAGTACCGCCAGGTGCGGATTGCGGCGCGACGCAAAAACACTTTGTCTTTATCCGAGGCTTCAGCGTGAGAAAGCCGCGGTGGCCGGTTCAGCCACATCGACACCAGTTTGCTGCTGCCCCACAGGACGAGAATCGGCAGCGCGGAGAAGAATGCCGGACGCCGGACGAAGTAGACAAGCGCCGCCAAAAACACCGTAATGACCGGCATCCAGTCCAGATAAATATCTACCGGGGTGCGTTTGTGGCCGCCGACCTCTGCTTCGGCAGCAGTTTCCCACTCAAGCAAACGTTGGCGGGTGAACATGCGGCGGACCAGCGTTCGCACTACGGCGTCCATCGAAACCAGCATCTGGTGCGCCAGAAATACAAGGCTCAGAAAGACATTGAAGTTTCCGATGAACAGGGTGTGCAGCGCGTCACGTGCAATCACCAGCTTCCGTTCCGAGGCCGAGCGGACCAGGTTGAAAAAGAACTCGAACCACACCGGTACGAAAAGGATGCAGATAGCGGCAATAGTCCAATTTCGCGCCGAGACCGGTAACATCAGCCAGCTGAGAAGGAATAGCAGGAAGGTCGCGGGTTCAACTAAACTCCGGCGCAAGTTGTCGAGTATTTTCCACTGTGAAACCAGCGAAATCGGATTGGGAACTCTGCGTCCAGTCTCGTCGGGTACCCGCGACAATAGCCAGCTGGTGATCTGCCAATCGCCGCGCAGCCAGCGGTGTTTACGGCGATTGTAAGCGCTGTAGTGCGACGGATAATCCTCGACTACTTCTATGTCAGTTACCAGCCCCGCCCGGGCATATGCGCCTTCGATCAGATCGTGACTGAGAAGGGCATTCTGGGGGAAGCGGTGCTCCAGAACCCGCTGCACAATGGCGACTTCGTAAATACCTTTGCCGGCGAAAATTCCTTCACAATAAAGGTCCTGATACACGTCGGAAACGGCGTGGGTGTAAATATCCATTCCGGTTTGTCCGGAATAAATATTTGCCAAGCGTGAGCGAGAAGCGCTTTGCACGCTGACTCGCACGCGTGGCTGGAGAATCCCATATCCGGCAATAACAATGTTCTTTTCAGGATCAATGATCGCCTGGTTCAGGGGATGGGCGAGGGTTCCGATCAGCCGTTGCGCCGAGCCGCGCGGCATTTCGGTATCAGCATCAAGCGTGATCACAAAACGTACGTCCTGTAACACCGAGAGATCACCAGCCTTGACCGGAAAGCTGTCGTAATTGCCGGTCAATAGGCGGTTCAAGTCCATCAGCTTGCCGCGCTTGCGTTCCCATCCCATCCATACTTTTTCGCGAGGGTTATAAACGCGATGGCGATGCAGTAGCAGGAAGGAACCCATTTTTTGCTCGGAATACTTTTCGTTGAGCTCCTTGATCAGCTTGGCACAGTAATCCACGAGCGGATCATCTTCGCTCGAGGGCACGGCGGAGTCGGCGAGGTCGGTCAACAACGCGAAATGTAAGTTGGCATCATGATTACCTAGGTATCGAACTTCCAGGTCCTGCACCAGACGCTCAACCTGTTTTTGATTCAAGAGCAGCGCCGGAACGGCAACCAGAGTTGCGCAGTCATCCGGAATGGCTTTTAAGAAATCGAGTTTAGGTAAAATCTCCGGACGCAAGAGAGCCGTGGTCAAGTAGTTCATCACCTGAACCGCGCTTTGGGAGGACGGCAGGAGCAAGAGCACCATTGCAAACAGGATCATGTGAGGTGGCGTATTCGTGCTAGTCAGCAAGAGCACGATGACCGACATGATTCCGAAGGTGAGTACCTCAATGCCAGGAAGATAAAACTCATCCGGATGAGTGCGAAGGAAATGCCTGATACGCCAACCGAATGGCGGCCGGAAGCCTACCTTTGCGCCCAACTGCTCCTGTCCCGGACCGACGAGGTAATACCCAATATGAGACTGCCTCTTTACCTGGCGCGGATCACTCAAATCTTGCTTCTCGGCGGCACGTGCGAGCGCTAGCGCCGCCTGTGCAACTTCCATCTCTGTGGAATCTGAGCTTTCGGCAATTTTCACCACACGGGAGCGATAGAGGTCACGGCTGTCGAAATCCATGAGTTGGTAAGCACCCGCCGGATCGTCACGCAGCACCTTGTCGAAGGCAACCTGCCTATCAAGCGCATCTTTCCAGTGCAGTTGGCTGATCTCGCGAAGACTGCGCACGCATACGCCGACTTTTTGCGGGACCTCGGAATTTTCCAGCGCTTTGTGACCACGCGCCGTAATTTGTTCCAGGAGCACCAACTCAAGGGAGGGAATCAGCGCCCAGAGCTCAGCGAACTTGAGCACCGTTAATTGCTGATATGCGCCGATGAAGGCGATAAATGCCGCTTCGCTGAATTCAAAATCCACGGCATGGAGAAATGCCTCAGCCACGGCTGCAGCTCTGGGAATAGTAATGCGACGAGGCGTACTCACATGCGGCAGGCGATCCAATGACTTGAAGGCGTTTTTGGTGTTGTTTAAATGCGACCAGAGCAGGTTACCGTTTTCGCGCAACCAACGATGATCGTCAGTTTCTGAATCGCTGCGGCCCGTTTTTTCGACTTTCTCGAGCAAAGGACGGAGCACTGCCGCCATCGCGTTCCAGCGCACAGTAAAAAATGGCGAGGATTGAACACTGGGGTTCCAGGCTAGCAACCCAGCGAGTTCTTCTGCCTTGCGCCGGAGGTCCCCAAAGTTGGGAGTTGAATCATTCGCGCCCTCGGGCACGCGTTCAACTTCGGACTCAATCAGCTCGATATGGGTGTTCTGAGGCATTTCAGTCAGCGATAGCTGGCGGCTTGCAGTTCGAACATCTCGGCATAGCGGCCGCCAATATGCGTTAGCTGTTCGTGAGTTCCTTCTTCGACGATACGTCCGGTCTCAAGTACTACGATGCGATCCGCCATGCGCACGGTTGAAAAGCGGTGTGAAATGAACAACGCCATCTTGCTGGCGGTGAGTTCGGCGAAGCGTTGAAAAACCTGATATTCACTCCGAGCATCAAGGGCGGCCGTGGGTTCGTCAAGAATCAACAGTTGTGAATTCCGCAGGTAAGCTCGCGCGAGCGCGAGCTTTTGCCACTCGCCGCCTGAAAGGTCGACTCCGCCTTCAAAGCGACGCCCCAGCATTTGCTCAAAGCCAGCGGGAAGTCTGGCGATTACTTCATCCGCCATGCTTTTCTGCGCCGCCGCCTTCAACACTGGAATGTCCATTACTTCTTCGATCTTTCCAACGGCTATGTTCTCTCGCGCGGTCATCTCGTATCGCATGAAATCCTGAAAGATCACTCCGATTTCGCGGTAAAGATCTTCTAAGTCGTACTCGCGCAGGTCCACTCCGTCCAGCAGAATTTGCCCTTCTGTGGGATCGTAAAGCCGAGTAATGAGCTTCACGATCGTAGTCTTGCCCTGGCCGTTCTCTCCGATCAATGCAACCCGCTCTCCCGGCCGCAAACGAAAATTCAAGTTGTCGATGACCCGGCGCTCGTTACCTGGATACTGGAAGCTCACATTACGGAAGTCAAAACCTTGTCGAATAGGCCGAGGAGCGGGCAATGCATTCGGTTTGGACCGAATTGTAGGCTTCATTTCAAAGAAGGCAAGCAGGTCGGTAAGGAACAATGCCTGATCGGCGATTCCAGAGAGGGTTGAGAAAACCTGCTGAATGGTTGAGCTGGCCTGCAGAATAGCGTTGGTCAGGAAATAAAACGTGCCGATGCTCAGGCCCCCGAAAACCGTTCGCCAGATCACATATACATAGGCGCCGTAGTACCCGGTGGCGCTAACCAGGGAGAAAAGCGAACCCAGAAACAGGCGCTTCCGCGCGAGGGCCACGTCCTGTTCGTAAATAATTTCTGAAAGCTTCGCGAATCTCTGGGTGAAGAAGTCTGCGAGGTTGAAAAGTTTGAGTTCTTTCGCCGCTTCCTTGGTTGCCCCTGCCTGACGGAGATAATCGAGCTGGCGCTTAATGGGCGTCTGACGGAAATTCTTGGCATAACCGAGAAATGCAAAGTGAGTCTCGCCAAGAAACGCCGGCAAAACGGCGGCGATCAGCAGGAGCATCAGCCACGGCGAATAAATCATTACGGCTACGGACCACCCTATGGCCGTGATGAGTTGCAGCTCTAATCTGCCGATCGACTGGATCATCACCAGCCGGTCCGTCGCTTGCACCCGCGCTCGCTCCAACCGGTCGTAAAAGATGGGGTCTTCGTAGGCAATAACATCAAGCTCGGAAGCGTGCTTCATCACTTGAATGCTGACGTGGCGGGTGTATTTGTTTGCGAGCAGGGAGTCGGCGTAATCCATCATTCGGGTGATGATGCTGCTCAGCACGGCGAGCCCAAACTCGGCCCCTACGAGCCACCACAGGCGCTGCGGTACCGGGGCTTGGTTCCGCAGATGGTTATCGATGATGTCGATAATCAGCTTAGTGACAAAGGTGATCGCGACCGGGAGCAGTGCGGCAATCACTCGCGCAACGATTCCGAAGGTGACGACGCCCGGCCCAGACTGCCAGACGATCTTCAGTACCGGAGGAACATTGCGAAGCGCCGAGAGACGCTCCTGCCAGCTACTCCAAAACGTTTCTTTTTCTGACATGGCAGAGGTTTGATCCCTGGTCGGCCCTCCCCGCAGACTAGAGGTCGTTTAAGCCATTAAACCCGTGGATCACCCCACGCTCAACGCACTGGCCCGCAACACCGGCAATTATAAGTTGCGCGAAGGTTTTCAGCTGGACAATCGGCTAAGTCTTTCGCCCTAATTAGTTTGGGCCGTGCAGCGCAAATGAGGATATTTCAGCCCGAGATCGTGAAATTTTTCCCGGGTCAATGAACAGGGGTTACTCCCCCTGCCCATTTTGAGTTATTGCGCATCAGGAACTCTGGTTCATAATACCCACAACACCAGCGATGTCTTCGACCCGTCGTCAATTCCTTCGCGTGGCAATGACCGGGGCCGCAGCGTTTCCGTTAGCCGGAAAGGCCGTTGCCTCCGACCTGCTCACGTCTCCAGCTGACCCGTCGGCCAGTGATACTGCTTTGCTCAACGAAATTGAGCGGACAGCATTTGAATATTTCTGGAATGAAGCGAACGCGGATACGGGCTTGGTGCTCGATCGCGCCAACGCTAATGGTGGCGGCGCTTGCAAGTTCTCAAGTATCGCGGCGACCGGTTTCGGCCTGACTGCGTTGTGTATCGGGCACGATCGCGAGTACCGCTCACGTCTCGAAATCGAACAAAGAGTCGCGCAAACTCTGGATTTCCTGGCTCACCATATGCCGACTGAGCACGGTTTCCTGTATCACTTTGTGGATCCGGTCACGGGCAATCGGGCGGTGCGTTCTGAAATTTCGCCTATCGATACTGCCATCCTGCTGTGCGGTGTGTTGACCTGCCGCGAATACTTCCGCGACTCGCATGTTCGGCGCGATGCCAGCACTATTTATAACCGGGTTGACTGGCGATGGGCGTTGAATGATGGAAAGACCATAGCAATGGACTGGATCCCGGAGCATGGTTTTAGCCGGCGACGCTGGGATTCCTATTGCGAGTCGATGATGATGTATTTGCTGGCAATGGGCTCGACCACACATCCTATTCCTGCCGAAACCTGGAACGCGATTCATCGCCCAAAGATGGTTTATCGGGGACATCAATATATTTCCGGCCCCGAGCCACTCTTTGTTCACCAGTACTCTCATGCGTGGTTTGATTTCAGATCGAAGCATGACGAGTACGCCAACTATTTTGAGAACTCCGTCATTGCGTCACGGGCGCACCGCGAATTCTGCGAAGAGTTAAGCGAACGGTTCCCCTGTTATTCCAAGGACGTTTGGGGAATCAGCGCTTCGGAGTCCAGCTCCGGATACGTGGCGTGGGGCGGACCGCCGGTTTTGGGTCCGATTGACGGAAGCATTGTTCCTGCGGCGTCAGCAGGATCGTTGCCGTTCCTTTATCGCGAGTCCATGACCGTGTTGCGGAACTTGCGGCGTTATTACGGCAACCAGATCTGGAAAGAATACGGCTTTGTGGATGCCTTTAATCCGCTTACTGGCTGGGTCAGCCGGGACGTTATCGGCATCGATGTGGGGATCACGATGCTGATGGCCGAAAATGCCCGCTCAGAGTTCGTCTGGGGCACATTCATGCGCAATCAAGAAGCTCAAAATGCTATGGAGTTGGCCGGATTCCTTCCCGACGGTTTTGAAGTCCCTGCTATGGCATAGCTGTACTTCGGTTCACCTTAGTCCTGAAACCCTCGGTGCAACGAGTTTTCCGTCCAAGTTCCAGCTCGCTGAAGCCCAATAGGACAGTGCTTTAGGCAGTCTCAGGTGACTGGCCCGCAGTGTTAGCGTTTTAGGTCTTTTTGGTCTTACAATGCCCTAACGAGTTAATCCATGAATGCTGCAGTCGCACAGGAAGTTTGGAAGGGCCAAACCATCGATGGAAAGTTTCCCCTGCTTGAGTGGTTGGGTGGTTCGGCGCATAGCGCCGTCTTTCGCACACAATTGCCAGGATTGTCTACTCAGACGGCAGCGATCAAGCTGATTCACGCGGACCGTCCAGATGCTGCGCAGCAGATCGGCAGCAGCGGAGCGCGGTGGCTCTATGTGGCCATGGAATTCGCCGAAGAGAACGTAGACCAGGTACTGCCGGTGCGTCCGCTGTCGATGACGGAAGTAGCTGAATTACTTCCGCCGGTGATCGATGCGCTCTCCTATCTTCATGCTCGGGGTCTGGTGCATGCGGGAATTAAACCGTCAAATATCTGCGCTGTAAAAAATCAGGTGAAGCTATCTATCGATAGCGTTCGTCCCACAAATATGGTGGTGAAGCCATATTCACTGACGGCGTACGATGCGCCGGAGTCAGAATCGGGGAATCTATCAGCCGCCGCGGACATGTGGTCACTTGGGATGACGTTGGTGGCTGCTTTCGACCAGCGTCCCTTGACCTGGAGCCGGACGAATACGTTGGATCCGGCGGTGCCGAAATCGGTTCCGGGACTCTATGGGCAGATCGCGCGCGATTGCCTGCGAATGAATCCGACGGAAAGATGTTCACTGGCGCGGATCAAAGATTTGTCGTATCAGGAACCACCCCTGCCAAAGCCGCCCTCGCCCAAGGAGACTAACCCGAAGAAATTTGTAGTGCCCCTGGTGGCCGTGCTTGCTTTAGGTCTTCTGGTGGTTGCGGTGAAACCAAGGCACAGGAATGCCAGTCAGATTGCGCCAGTAGCCCCGGCCGTCACCGAGCAGCACTCCGTTGAGCAGCAACCGACTGCAAGCGTGAGTAAAAAACCGACGGCATATTCAGCTCGGTCAGGCGCGGTGGCAAAACCTCCGGCAAAGACTTCTGCGAACGTTATCGAGTCCAGGCCATCTGCGCAGGGAGTAGTCAGCCAAGTTCTTCCGCAAGTTCCTCGCAGCGCCCGCGAGACGATACATGGAAAAATCAGAGTGAAAGTTCGGGTCGCAGTCGATCCCAACGGCGGCGTCTCGGCGGCAAATCTCGTGGCCGCTGGTCCCAGCCGATACTTCGCTCGTTTGGCCCTCGAGGCATCGCGTCAGTGGAAGTTCCAGCCCGGGGGAGTGGATGGTCAATCGTCACCTGCCCAGTGGCTTCTCGAGTACAGGTTCGGACGAAGCTCAACTGAAGTAACTCCGGTCGCAGTTCGCTAACAACAGATCGCCAGCGTCCGACAGCTTCACCATTCCAACTGCTCTAAGCTGCTCTCCCTCTACTAGGCATCCCTCTTAAAGTTACAAGTCCTTGACTTCGTCGCCTGCATCCAACCCGACGTGATAGGGAGAGCTCTGATATCGGTGCTGCTGATTTACGTGTGGGTAGTGGCGTCGCCGCAGCCTCAGTCAGGCGCTGTGCGGGCCGAAATGCGTAACGTGATGTATCACTTCACAGAACCAGTTGCAGTCCACATTGCTTATCTCAAGGGCGAGTTGTCGCCGACTCGAGAAGGCGGCATGCCAGTCTTCGATGACGCGAATTCGTTCGCAATTACAATTCAGTCGGCTAGGATTTCCATCACAACCGATGCACTTGCCACGGCTCTGAACCAGTACGCTCTTGCCGCCGCGGACGCTCCAATCAAAGCAGTGCGCATTACTACGAGTGCCAATAAACTCAAAATTAAAGGACGGCTGCACTCAAAAGGCGACTTGCCGTTTGAAAGCGAAGGCTCGCTTTCTGTAACTCCCGAAGGCGAAATTCGCGTGCATACGGAAAAAATAAAAGCTGGGCATCTGCCGGTGAAAGGTCTGATGGACCTGCTTGGCGAAACTATTTCGAAATTGATCAGTAC